>JBFGDW010000293.1:0-4440 GCA_041580435.1 Candidatus Polarisedimenticolia bacterium
GGAGCGGATCGTGGTGTTCGCCGGCGGCACCACCACCGTGCTGGACGATTTCCGGCGCCTGGAGATTCATCACGCCGGCCGGCGCCGTCCCCGGCGTGTGCGCGGCACCGGTAAGGGGCACCGGGAGCTGCTGGCCGCCTTCCTGGAGGGACTGGAGGACGGCCGGTCACCCGTGCCGGTGGAGGAGATCGCCGCCGTCCACGAGGCCCTCTTCGCCCTGCGGCGGGCGGTGATGCGACCATGACGCTGGCCGGCCTGGGTCACTCCAGCGACCGGGTTGCCGCCGGGCCGGGCGGCCTGTCCATGGAGCTGGCCCGGCGGGCCTGCGCCGCCTGCGACCTCATCCTGGACCACGCCGTGGCGCGAGACTTCGCCGGGCATGACCCCTACGACGGCCTGGCGGCGCGCCTGCCCGGGATGGCGCTGCTCAGGGCCAGCCGGCTGGGACGGCTGGCGCTCATCCAGGCGGTGCGGCGCAGCCGCCTCGACCTGCGGCCTCTCCTCAGAATCCCACCGCTGGTCAACCCCAAGACACTGGGCCTGCTCATGTCGGCCTGCTGCGATCTGCACTGGGCCACGGGTGAGGAGCGCTACCGGGCGCTCTACGAGCAGATGGCCACCCGGGCGCTGGAGCTGGTCAGCCCGGGGTGGGCGGGCGTCTGCTGGGGCTACCCCTTCGACTGGCAGGCCCGCGCCTTCTACTTGCCGGCCGGGACGCCCACGGTGGTCTGCACCGCGTTCGTGGCGCGCGGCTACCTGGACGGCCACGAGACGTTCGGCCACCGGGACGGGCTGGAGATCGCCTGGTCGGCCTGCCGCTTCATCCTGCACGACCTGGCCCGGACCCCGGGCCGGCGCGGGTTCGCCTTCTCCTACTCCCCCATGGACCGCAGCGTGGTGCACAACGCCTCCGCCCTGGGCGCTGCCCACCTGGCCCGCGTCGCCGCCCTGGCCGGCGACGAGAGTCTCCTCCCACCGGCCCGGGAGGCCATCCAGCATCTCGTGGATCACCAGCGCCCCGACGGATCCTGGGTCTACGGCCTGGCCCGCCACCACCAGTGGGTGGACACGGTGCACACCGGGTACGTGCTGGACGCGCTGCGCAGGGCGGAGGAGATGCTGGCCCTGCCGGAGATCGCCTCGGTCCGGGCCATGGGCCTGCGCTTCTTCCGTGAGGCGCTCCTGCGGCCGGGGCCACTGCCGCGGGAGCGCGCACACCTCCCGGCTGGCGCGGTCGAGGCCCACACGCTAGCCACCGCCATCATGACCTGCTGGCGGGAGAACCTAAGGGAGGAAGGCCTGCGCCTCGTGACCCTCGGCCTGGACGGGCAGGGAAAGCACGGAGCATCCTCCGCCAGCCGCCTCTTCCCCGACCGCTACACACTGAAAGGGAGCGTCCACCAGGCGCGGGAGGGCTTCCTGCGCTGGACCCAGGCCTGGATGGCGCGGGCCCTGGCGGAGGTCTGCCGGCCATGAGCGCTCCTGGCGGCGGCTGGATGCGCTCGGCGGTGGCCAACGTCTCCGTGATGCTCCCGTACCACGCTGTCGATTCCCTGCTGGTCTTCCTCTACACCATGCTCATCGCCCGGAGCCTGGGCGCCCACGACTTCGGCCTGTTCGCCACCGGCGTGGCCATCGGCGCCCTGCTGTTCCTGGTCATGGACTTCGGGAGCAGCATTCTAGTCGTACGCGATGTGGCCTCTAATCGCCCGGTGGCGTCCGCGCTGAAAAGCGCCATGGTGATGAAGCTGTTGGTGACACTCGGCCTTGGTGTGATGTCCGGACTCATGGGTATTGGCCGCATCTCCTGGAGCCCGCTCCTTGCCCTTTTTGGTCTCCTCTGCGCCGCCGAAGGTATGCGGAGCCTCCTGACTCACCTTCAGGCCGTGCTCTTGGGCCAGAACCGCACTCCCGCCGTTGCAGTGATAGGACTCCTGGAGAAAGCCACCGTTCTGGCAGTCATTACCGCGTGGATCCTCTGGGGAGGCACATTGACCCTGACAGCCGTGGGGCTGGCACTTCTGGTGGGGCGCTCCGCTCCGGCTCTCATCGGGGTGCTCCTCACCCGTGAAGTCTGGAGTGGGGGGTCGATTCATCCCTCGCATGCGATCCGCTACAGCATCTCTTCGCGCCAGGTGGGTTTATTCGTCTTCTCCGAAAGACTGCTCATCTACTGCCTACCCATCCTGATCAGTGTTGGGGCTGGCATGGCTGCGACCGGACAGTTCCAGGCTGCGTTCAAGGTTCTTCTGGCTCCAGTCTCCTTCTTCACGGCGTTTGCTTCGGCACTCTACCCGGTGGTGGCTGGCATGGGCGCTGCTCCACGGGCTCAAACCCGCCGCACTGTGTCTCTCGGCCTGCTCATCGTTTGCGCCGCGGCGTGCTGGTTCGGGCTCCTCCTTCTCTTTCAAGGTGGGAGCATCGTTCTCCTTGTTTTCGGTGAGAGTTTCCGTCCGGCGGGCGCGCTCTTACAGGCCCTGGCGCCTGTGGCGGTCCTGTTCGGCATCTGGCAGTTCTGCCTGCACGTGCTCACAGGGCTCAACCACGAGCGCGTTGTGCTCCGAGCTTCGTTCGCGTGCACTCTTACCGTCTGCGTGCTGACGCCCATCCTCGGAGCACTGGCTGGATTGCGCGGCATTCCGCCTGCTCTCCTCGCCGGCTTCACTCTGGCCAGCCTAGCCTACCTGCCGTTCCTATTCCGCCAGCGCCTCGTGGACCTTGCGATCCTCCGCCCCATTCCGCTGCTCACAGCTGCCATGGTGACCATGGGGGGCCTCTTTCTGGCCCAGTTCTGGGTTCCAATCAGCCCGTTAAGAGGTGCTTTTCTGACTTGTGGCATCTTGACGGCACTTCTCCCCACAGCGATGCTGCTCTTCGGGGCCCTACCCATCGAACCCCTCCGCGTCGCGCTTCGGGGCCGGTTCAGTCCTGAGATGCAGGAATGAGCATCGCCAGAAGCTCCAGTTCCCATTGGTCGGACCGACCTGCACATTCGCCGGGAATCCGTCGCGCCGGCAGCTCGTTTTTGTCCCGACAGCAGGCCTGGCCTGCACTCTGCGCCCTGGCCACCGGGTCACTGATCTTGATCAGCCCCATATTCACGCTGTGGGCAAGTGCAGCGGTTGGCCTCGCCTTCGTTGTTAGCGCTCTGTCACACAGGCTATCGCTCGAATGGCCAAGCGGGCTGCTTCTCGCCTTCGTCTTCCTCATGTCAGGATTCGGGCGGGACTTCAGCCACTTTCACGTCACTCTTGGTGAAACACCGCTGTATGTCACGGAAGCCGTGCTCGCCGTTCTCGGTTGTTGCTGGGCCTGGTCTGCCGTCAAGCGGCCGACCATCGTGGCTCCGCTTTGGCAACTGCCTGTTGTCTTCCTCGCTCTATACGTTCTCTCGGGGCTTGTACGACTACCCCGAGATTATGCGGAGTTCGGCCTGGATGCCATCCGTGATGCCGTGCTCATCTACTATCCGTTCTTTGCTGTGCTCTCCGTGGCGTTTCTCGCCACTTGGAGGCGTCTCTATCTGGCGATTCTGACCTTCTGGGCCGGGTCGCTTCTGGCTTCACTGCTGATCTGCTGGAACGCCGCCACAGGATCCGGCATCGAGACGTCCACCATGGGTGTGGTCAGGTATGGGGAAGGCATTCAGGCCCTGGGCACTTCCCTGGCCGCGCTCGGAGGCGTTTCTCTCCTCTTCACGGGCATGTTGCGACGGGCCCGATTCCTGGTGGCCCTGCTCCTCGCTGGTCAGTTGATGGTGGGTATCTTCCTGGTTCAGCATCGTTCCCTGCTTCTCGCCACGCTGGCTGGATTCCTGGTCGTCCTTCTTCTTCATCCTCGACGCAGGCAGGCGACGTGGTTCGCCATGGGCGCGTCCCTCACAGCCCTCGCAGTCATCCTGCTCCTTGCGACGGGTCTCGTGCAGACACCCGAGAGCATGTTCTTACGTGGCACCATGGCCCGTGCATCCACGAGCCTTGATCCTGTTGCTGACCTGAATACCTCGTGGCGAATGGAGATCAATGGCGCGCTCCTCCAAGACGCGCTGGATCGTCCCATGGCGGGTGCGGGCTTCGGCGTCCCGATCTCGATTCGTTACGGCCTGACCCAGTACGTCGATGTGGACCCTCATAATTCATTCGTGGCCATCATCTACAGGCTCGGCTTTCCGGCGGCTCTCTGTCTGTTCGCAACCGTGATTCTGTGCGTTTTGCAGACCGCCCGGGCAATCAGAAGGTCGTCAGAGCTTCGCGGAGCCATCCTGACCGCGTGTCTGGTCGCGTTTACGGCCATCAACATCTTCGCCTGCTTCAATGTGGTACTGGAGGGGCCGTTCTTGGGGATGTTCTATTGGCTGTTGCTGGGACTCATGCTGAGATTCTCGATAACGGAGCGGGTGGCCAGCCGCTAGCTCAAGGGTGGTGCTTGTTCAACGACACC
>JBFGDW010000294.1:0-4433 GCA_041580435.1 Candidatus Polarisedimenticolia bacterium
CCCACGCCATGCTCACGCGGGCGGCGGCAAGGGACCGGCAGGGCCGCCTCCAGCTCATCGGCGGGGACGCGCTGCGCCTCCCCTTCGGCGACGCCAGCTTCCACCTGGCGGGGATCGCCTTCGGGGTGCGCAACTTCGCCGACCTGGACGCCGGGCTGGCGGAGCTCGCCCGGGTGCTGCGACCTGGCGGACGGCTGGGGGTGTTGGAGTTCAGCCGGCCCCACGGCCCTCTGGCCCCCCTGGCCCGCCTCTACCTGGACCGGGTCATGCCCCTGCTGGGACGCCTCGTCTCGGGCCGGGAGGGGCCGTACGACTACCTGGCCGACTCCATCCGGGCGTGGCCGACGCCTGGTGACCTGGCCCGGCGCTTCCTGGAGGCCGGCTTCGAGCAGGTCACCTGGAGCACCTTCACCGGCGGCGTCGCCGCCCTGCACCTGGCACGCCGGCCGGCGTGAGCCTCAGCCGGCCGCCCGGGCCGCCATGAGCCGGATCAGGACGGCCTTCTGGGCGTGAAGCCGGTTCTCCGCCTGGTCGAAGATGACCGACCGGGGCGAGTCGCGCACCTCGTCGGTCACCTCCTCGCCGCGGTGGGCAGGCAGGCAGTGCATGAACAGGGCATCCGCCCTGGCCAGGGCGAAGGTGCGCGCGTTCACCTGGTACGGGGCGAAGATCGTGCGCCGCGACTCCGCCTCCGACTCCTGCCCCATGGAGGCCCAGACATCGGTGTAGACGGCATCGGCCCCGGCGAGGCCCTCCTCCAGGGAGTGGGTGACCTGGATGCGGGCGCCCCGCCCCTCCCCCTCCCGGGCCGCCGCCGCCACGATGCCGGCGTCGGGCTCGTAGCCGGGGGGGACCACCGCCGTGACCGAGACCCCCACCCTGGCGCCGGCGTTCATGAGGGAGTGGCAGACATTGTTGCCATCCCCCACGAAGGCCAGGCGCAGGCCCGCCAGACCGCCCCTGGCCTCGGCCAGGGTCTGCATGTCCGCCAGGGCCTGGCACGGATGGAGCAGGTCGGTGAGGCCATTGATCACCGGCACCGTGGCGTGCTCGGCCAGGGTCGTCACGGTGGCGTGGGCGAAGGTCCGCGCCATGATCCCCTGGGCGAAGCGGCTGAGGTTCCGGGCCACGTCCGGCACGCTCTCCCGGCTCCCCATGGAGATGTCCGCCGGGCCCAGGGTGATGGCGTGCCCGCCCAGCTGCAGCATCCCCGCCTCGAAGCTGACGCGGGTGCGCAGCGACGGCTTCTCGAACACCATGGCCAGGATCTGGCCGGCCAGCGCCTGGGCGTGGCGGCCGGGATGGGCCTTCACCTCGGCGGCCAGGCGGAGCAGGTCCGCCACCTCCTCGCCGCTGAGATCCGCGATGGAGATCAGATCCTTGCGCTGCACGTCCCCTCCCTTCCGGCGCCAGCCGCCGCCGGCATCATGCCACGATCCGCGTCCCCGTCTCCCCGGCCAGGGCCCTCCCCAGGGCCTCGGGGGACGTGATCAGCACCGTGCCCCCGGTGGCCTCCACGAAGCGGATGGCCGCCTCCATCTTGGGCCCCATGGAACCGGGGGGGAACTGGCCCGATTGCAGGTGGGCGCGGGCCTCGCCCACGACCAGGCGCGTGAGCCCCTTCTCGGTGGGGGTGCCGAAGTCCAGGCAGACCCGCTCCACGTCGGTGAGGATGAGCAGATCGCGGGCGCCCAAGCCCTCGGCCAGCATCCCGGCCGTGTAGTCCTTGTCCACCACCGCCTCCACGCCGCGCAGCCGCCCTCCGGCCTCGCGCACCACCGGGATGCCGCCGCCGCCTGCGGCGATGATGACCCGGCCCGGGGCCAGGACAGAGGCCAGGACGTCCAGATCCAGGATGGCGCGCGGGCGGGGCGAGGCCACCACTCGCCGCCAGGCGTGGGCACCGGTCTCCACCAGGCGCCAGCCCAGCGAATCGCGCAGGGCCTCGGCCCGGTAGCGGGTGAAGTGCGGCCCCACCGGCTTGGTGGGGACCTGCAGCCCCGGATCATCGGCCGCCACCTCCACCAGGGTCAGCAGGGTGAGGACCTGCACGTCCAGGCCGGCCGCGGCGGCGGCGCTGCGCAGCTCCCGCTCCAGCAGCACGCCGATGGTCCCGGCGGTGGCGGCCACGCACAGGTCCAGGGACAGAGGCGGCACCTTGGTCACCGCCTCCTCCACCCGGATGAGCTCATCCCCGACCTGCGGGCCATTGCCATGCACCAGGACCAGCGGTCGCCTGGACTCCAGGAGGGGCACCAGCTCCTGGGCCAGGTGCTGGCTGCGCTCCATCTGCAGCCGCTGGGTGGCGTGGTCATCGCGGCGGATCAGGGCGTTCCCGCCGAAGGCGATCACCGTGGGACGCCGCTGCGCCTGGCTCACGCCCGGCCGGCCTCCGACCGCTCCAGGAACTCCCGCAGGACCCCCTCAAGCTGCCCCTCCCGCCGTGGCCGGAGCTCGTAGGAGACGCGCAGGGCCGCCTTGTTCAGCTGCACCACCCGGCGCAGGTCGATGGGAGTTCCGATGAGGACCAGGTCGCAGTCCACCCGGTTGATGGTCTCCTCCAGGTCGCGGATCTGCTGCTCGCCGTACCCCACCGCCGGCAGCAGCTTGCCGGTGTCCGGGTACTTCTCGAAGGTGGCCGCGATGGAGCGGACGGCGAAGGGGCGAGGGTCCACCAGCTCGGCGGCTCCCAGCTCCCGGGCCGCCACCACGGCGGCGCCGTAGGCCATCTCGCCGTGGGTGAGGGTTGGCCCGTCCTCCACCGCCAGGACCCGCTTCCCCCGCACCGCCCCGGGCTCCTCCACCGTCACCGGGGAGTCGGCCTCCACCACCACCGCACCGGGGTTGTGGCGCTGGATGTTCTCCCGGACCCGTGCGAGGCCGTCGGCAGGCGCCGTGTTCATCTTGTTGATGACCAGCACGTGGGCGCGCAGGAAGTTGGCGTGCCCGGGGTAGTAGGACAGCTCGTGCCCGGGCCGGTGGGGGTCCATGACCACCAGCTCCAGTCCGGCCTGGTAGAAGGGGGTGTCGTTGTTGCCACCGTCCCAGACGATGACATCGGCCTCCTTTTCCGCCCGGGCCATGATGGCGGCGTAGTCCACGCCGGCGTAGATCACCGTGCCCATGGCGATGTGGGGCTCGTACTCCTCACGCTCCTCGATGGTGCACTCGGCCGCGTCGATATCGTCCAGGCTGGCGAAGCGCTGCACGGCCTGCTGCTCCAGGTCACCGTAGGGCATGGGGTGGCGGATGGCCACCACCCTGCGGCCGGTGTCCAGGAGCGCCCGGCAGACGGCGCGGGTGGTCTGGCTCTTGCCGCAGCCGGTGCGCACGGCGCACACGGAGATCACCGGCACGGAGGACGGGAGCATGGTCTCCCGGACGCCGGGCAGCACGAAGCGGGCCCCGGCCGACTGGGCCACGGAGCCCAGGCTCATGACGTGCTCGTGGGGAACGTCGCTGTAGGCGAAGACCACGTCATCCACGGCGTGGCGGCGCACCAGCTCGGCCAGGTCCTCCTCGGAGAAGATGGGGATCCCCTCGGGGTAGCGCGCCCCGGCCAGGGCCGGCGGGTAGCGGCGGCCGCTGATGTTGGGGATCTGGGTGGCGGTGAAGCCGACGACCTCGGCGGTGGGATCGTCGCGATAGAGCACGTTGAAATCGTGGAAATCCCTGCCGGCGGCCCCCAGGATGAGGACCCGTCGTCTCTGCATGTCGAACCTCTTTCCGGTGGGCGGCGGCAGGCCGGTCAGCGGCGCAACAGCTCCGTCAGCGCGGCGCGGGCCTCCTCCAGGGCCTGCTCCGTGGTGGCCAGCTCCTCCTTCACCCAGGTTAGCTGCTCCTCGTTGGACAGGCCTCCCACGGCCTCCTGCTCCTCCTCCCCGGCGCTGGTGACGCCGCGCAGGAGCGGGTTCTGGATGGACCGGAGCCGCGCCTCGAGATGCTGCTGCCGGGACTCCAGCTCGGCGATGCGGCGCCGGGTGTCGGCGAGCCGGCGGGCATGGGCCTCATCCTCCAGGGCTGCCACGGCGGAGCGGGCCTCGCCGTCTCCCGGCCCGGCCGCCACCTCTCCGGGCTCCCCTTCGCCCTCGGCGGTCTCGCCGGGGGCTGGATCCTCGCCCCGGTGCTCCCGCCGCAGGCGCGGGAGGTCATCGTTGGTGAAGCGGAGCGGCTGCTGTTTCCGGGGAGAGGCTGTGGCGGCGGCCTTCTTCTCGGCGGCCGGCGGCCCGGCCTGGGACTCATCCGGCCTGGGCGACTCCCCGGTGCCCGCGCCGGCGGCGGCGACGCCGAGGGCAAGCAGTGTGGCCGTCAGGAATCTGGCTGCGCGAAGGTTGGCATGCATGATCATTCTCCCGCCCCGAACATCCTCAATATAGTGCCCGATCCCGGAGGGAATCAACGTGGCGCGGGAGGCCGCCCGGCGGCCCCGGGGC
>JBFGDW010000295.1:0-4428 GCA_041580435.1 Candidatus Polarisedimenticolia bacterium
CGATGCCCGCCGCGAGCTGCCGGCACTCAGGGTCGAGGTGGACGCCCGGCTCGAGATCCGCCGGGCAAGGGACCCGGAGGCCCCGGCCACCTGGCGCCGCGACCGCCTCACCTGGCTGGTCCTGGACGCGCCCGGCCCGGCCTGGCTCCTCCACGTCGAGGGCACGGTGGAGACCCGCCGGGGGGACGGCGCCGACGAGGTCCACCGCTCTGCCTTCATCTCCCGCACGCTGCAACGCCTGGAGGAGACGTCCCTTGACGCCTCCGGGCCGCCGCCGTAGACTTTCTCGTACCGCCGCAAAAGTGTCCCCGAAAGGAAGATCATGACCCCCTGGAAGCGCAACCTCCGGATCCTGCCCGCGGTGGCCCTGCTGGCCGTGGTGGCGGCCGGTCCGTTCCCTGCCCTGGCCCAGGAGTCCGGCCAGAGCGCCAAGCCCCCCGCCGACGCCGACAAGAAGGCCGACGCCTCCAAGAAGGCGGCCGGCTCCAAGGACGAAAAGAAGGAGGGCGAGCCCGGCCTGAAATCGGCGGAGGCCGCCGCCGAGGCCCTGCGCACGGAGGGGAAGATCGTCTCCCAGGAGGGGGATCTTCAGATCGACGTGGACGCCAACTACTTCAGCGAGTTCCCCGGCTTCGACCTGTCCACGCTGGGCGAGCCGCAGCGGGAGTGGCTGCTCCGGCGCGCCAACCACGTCTACTGCACCTGCGGCTGCCGGGGCGACACCATTGCCCGCTGCGTCGTGCTGGATCCCACCTGCCAGACGGCCCGCAAGATGCTCCAGGGGCTTCTGGACAAGGCCAGGGACCTGACGCCGGAGGAGGCCGCCGCCGACGCGGCGAGCCCGGCCCCCGCCACGCCCTAGACCCCGCCTGCGCCGCCGCCGGCCCCTGCCGCCAGGGGCTGCCAGCCCCTCTCCCCACGGCCCCGTCGTGGTAGGATTTGCCCTTTCACCGACACGCGGGACCCCAGGGTCAGGGAGCCATCCATGAGCGTTTTCGATACCGCCGACATCCGCAACGTGGGGCTGGTGGGGCACGGCGCCAGCGGCAAGACCTCCGTCGTCTCATCCCTCCTCTTCCGCGCGGGCGCGGTGAATCGCCTGGGCAAGGTGGACGACGGCACGGCCATCACCGACTTCGACCCCGAGGAGATCGAGCGCAAGACCTCCATCGCCGCCGCCCTGGCCCACGCCACCTGGCAGGGGAAGAAGCTCAACCTCATCGACACGCCGGGCGCCGCCGCCTTCGTTCACGAGGCCAACGCGGCCCTGCAAGTGGCGGACGTGGCCATCTCGGTGGTGTGCGGCGTCTCCGGCATCGAGGTGCAGACGGAGAAGACCTGGCGCTTCGCCACCGAGAAGGGCATCGCCCAGGCCGTCATCGTCAACAAGCTGGATCGGGAGCGCGCCGACTTCGCCAGGGTCCTGGCCGAGCTGCAGGAGACCTTTGGCCGGGAGCTGGTGGCGGTGACCCTGCCCGTGGGCAGCGAGGCGTCTTTTTCCGGCGTGGTGGACCTGCTGTCCATGAAGGCCTACGCCTACGCCGGCGACGGCTCGGGCGAGGGGAAGGAGGGCGAGATCCCCGCCGACATGCAGGAGGCGGCCACCGCCGCCCGCGAGCAGCTCATGGAGATGGTGGCCGAGGTGGACGACAAGCTCATGGAGGTCTTCTTCGACAAGGGGGAGCTCTCGGATCAGGAGCTGGCCGCCGGGCTGCGCCGGGGGATCCGGGAGCGGAAGATCATGCCGGTCCTGGCCCTGTCTGCCATCAAGGGGATCGGCACCGACCGGCTGGCCGAGCTCATGGCAGGCGCGTTTCCCCACCCAGGCGAGCGCGGCCCCGCCACGGGGGTCAAGCCCGGCACCGAGGAGGCCGTCACCCGGGAGGTGAGCCCCACCGCGCCCCTGTCCCTGTTCGTGTTCAAGACCATCGCCGACCCCTTCGCAGGGCGCATCTCCCTGTTCCGCGTCATGTCCGGCACCGCCAAGGCCGACCAGGTGGTGGCCAACTTCTCCAAGGAGCATCCGGAGAAGCTGGCCAATCTGTCGGTGAGCCAGGGCAAGGACCTGGCCAAGGTGGCCGAGCTGCGGGCTGGTGACCTGGGCGGGCTGGCCAAGCTCAAGGACACCACCACCGGCGACACGCTGGGTGATGCGGGCTCGCCCATCGCCTACCCGCCCATCACCTACCCCGAGGGGGCCATCTCCTTCGCCATCGAGCCCAAGAGCCGGGGCGACGAGGACAAGCTCAGCAACGCCCTGACGCGCCTCATGGAGGAGGATCCGGCGCTGAGCACATCGCGGGACCCCCAGACCCACGAGATCCTCATCTCGGGCACCGGCATCAAGCACGTGGAGGTGACCCTGGCCAAGATGAAGAAGAAGTTCGGGGTCGACTGCGATCTCAAGCCGCCCAAGGTCCCCTACCGGGAGACCATCAAGAGGCGGGCCGAGGCCACCGCCCGGCACAAGAAACAGACCGGCGGCCACGGCCAGTTCGCCGAGTGCAAGATCATGGTGGAGCCCCGGGAGCGGGGCAGTGGCTACGAGTTCGTGGACAAGATCTTCGGGGGATCCATCTCCCAGGGGTACCGTCCGGCGGTGGACAAGGGAGTGCAGGAGGCGGCGGCCCGCGGGTACGTGGCCGGCTTCCCGCTGTCCGACTTCCGGGTGACCCTGCTGGACGGCAAGGAGCACTCGGTGGACTCCTCGGAGATGGCCTTCAAGATCGCCGCCTCCATGGCCTTCAAGGAGTGCATGAAGGCGGCCGGACCCACCCTCCTCGAGCCCATCATGGACGTGGAGGTGGAGACAACCGAGGAGTTCATGGGCGACATCATGGGCGACATGAACTCCCGCCGCGGCCGCGTCCAGGGCATGGACAACGTGGGCGGCAACCAGGTGGTGCGGGCCAAGGTGCCCATGGCCGAGATGCTCACCTACTCCCAGACCCTGAAGTCCATCACCGGTGGCCGTGGGAACTTCCACATGGCCGTCTCCCACTACGAGGAGGTCCCGGCCCACATCCAGCAGAAGCTGGTGGCGGAGATGGCCAAGGCCAAGGCGGAAGAGGACTGACGTGACCTCCAAGCCGCCGGTTGTGTGGATCGAGGAGGTGCGCCAGCACGTGGGCCAGGCCGTCACCGTGCGGGGCTGGGTCTACCAGAAGCGATCATCGGGGAAGATCCGGTTCGTGGTGCTGCGGGACGGCACCGGATACCTGCAGTCGGTGGCCTCGGTCAAGGACGTCCCCGAGGCCGACTGGGAGGCGCTGGACCGGCTCACCCAGGAGTCCTCGGTGGTCCTGACGGGCACCGTGCGTGAGGACCGGCGCGCCCCTGGCGGCTTCGAGCTCAACCTGACCGGAGTCCGCCTGCTGGCCCTGGCCGACGAGTACCCCATCCAGCCCAAGGAGCACGGGGTGGAGTTTCTCCTGGACAACCGGCACCTGTGGCTACGGTCTTCGCGTCAGCACGCCATCCTGCGCATCCGCAGCGAGGTGGTGCGGGCGTGCCGGGACTACTTCCTGGAGCGGGGCTACACCCTCATCGATTCCCCCATCTTCACCCCTGCGGCCTGCGAGGGGACCACCACCCTGTTCGAGACCGACTACTTCGGCCAGAAGGCGTACCTGACCCAGTCCGGACAGCTCTACCTGGAGCCGGCCTGCATGGCCCTGGGCAAGGTGTTCTGCTTCGGGCCCACGTTCCGGGCCGAGAAGTCCAAGACCCGGCGCCACCTCACCGAGTTCTGGATGGTGGAGCCCGAGGTGGCCTTCCTGGAGCTGGACGGCCTGCTGGACCTGGCCGAGGATTTCATCTGCAAGGTGCTGGGACGGGTCCTGGAGACCCGGCAGGAGGAGCTCAAGACCCTGGAGCGGGACGTCTCCAGGCTGGAGGCAGTGGCGCCACCGTTCCCCCGCATCACCTACGACGAGGCGGCGGCGTTCCTCCAGGACAGGGCCAGGACCGACCCCGAGGTGGCGTTCACCCACGGCGATGACTTCGGCGCCCCCCACGAGACCGCCCTGGTGGAGGGGCGGGACCGGCCCCTCATGATCACCCGTTACCCGGCCCGGGTGAAGGCGTTCTACATGCAGCCCGATCCCCAGGACCCGGACAAGGCCCTGTGCGTGGACGTGCTGGCCCCCGAGGGGTACGGCGAGATCATTGGCGGCAGCCAGCGCATTCACGACCACGACCTGCTGGCGGCCCGCATCCGGGAGCACGACCTACCCCCCGAGGCCTTCAAGTGGTACCTGGACATCCGCCGCTACGGCACCGTCCCCCACTCGGGGTTCGGGATGGGGATCGAGCGCTTCATCACCTGGGTCACCGGCATCCACCACCTGCGGGAGACCATCCCCTACCCGCGGATGCTCAACCGCCTCACCCCCTGAGGCGGCCGCCGGGCGGGCGGGGCCTCAGCTC
>JBFGDW010000296.1:0-4414 GCA_041580435.1 Candidatus Polarisedimenticolia bacterium
AGAACCTCCCGGGTGAAGGCCTTGATCTTGTTCCCGTCAACGTCCCGGGCACAGTCCCGGCGGATGAGGGCAATCCGGGGCCGGCGCCGTGTGCCGGTGCGGAGGATCGTGGGCTCGGCGGGCATCCCAGGCCGCCGCTCAGCGCTCCGCCTTGAGCTCGGCCACTTCCGGCGGTGATGGTGCCTCGCGGCTCGAGTACTGCTCGTAGGCGGTGATGATCTCACGGACGAGAGGGTGCCGGACCACGTCTTCGCTGTTGAAGTAGACGAATCGGATGCCTGGGATGGCGCCAACCACCCTCTGGGCCTCCACCAGTCCCGAGACCCTGCCGTTGGGGAGATCGATCTGGGTGATATCCCCCGTGATGACGGTGTGCGAGTCGAATCCGATCCGCGTGAGGAGCATCTTCATCTGCTCGCTGGTGCAGTTCTGCGCCTCGTCAAGGATGACGAAGGACTGATTGAGCGTGCGCCCGCGCATGAAGGCCAGGGGCGCAATCTCGATGACCCCCTTGGCCAGGAAGCTCTCGGCCTTGTCCCTTTCTACCAGGTTGTATAGCGAGTCGTACAGCGGCCGCAGGTACGGGTTCACCTTCTCGGCCAGATCGCCAGGGAGGAATCCCAGTTTCTCCCCCGCCTCCACCGCCGGACGGGCCAGAACGATGCGGTCCACCTTGCCCTCGGCCAGGAACTCCACCGCCATGGCCATGGCCAGAAAGGTCTTCCCCGTGCCCGCGGGGCCGATCCCGAAGACCATGTCCGTCTCGCGGATGGCCTCGATGTAGGTTGCCTGGTTGGCGCTCTTGGGGTAGACCGATCTCGCGGTTGTGGCCCGGACGCGGTGGTTCACGAAGTATTCCTCCAGAGATGCATTCTTGTCCTTCAGCAAGAGGCGGGCGGCGAAGCCCACGTCCCCCTTGCGGAAGACGTGCCCCTGGTGCAGCAGGGCTCCAAGCTGGCGCAGGAGATCCTTGACCCTGACACCGGACTCGCTGGGGCCATCGATGGTGAATTCGCCGCCCCGGACCGAGAGCCGGACGCCGAAGACCCGCTCGATCTCCTGCAGGTTCGCGTCGTAATCCCCGAGCAGGGTGGAGAGTCCTTCGGTGGGAAGGGAGAGCTTCAGCATAAAGGCGGGGAAAGGGAGTGAACGTGGACGGGCTGGAGCGGGTCGGTCCCGGCGGGATTCCGTTCCTGGAACAGGCTGTGTATCCGGACAGGGGCTGCCGGCCCCTCGTCACCTGAGCTCAAGTCCTCTCCATGGCGTCCGTCTCCGGGCCCGGCCTCCCTGTGCGGGTGACGCCAGCCGGCCACCGGTGGCTACTTCCAATCTACACCCAACCTGTAGCAGTGTCAACGAGTTGGGGGATCCTGGCCGGACGGGGGCGTCGGCGCGGCACCGGCTGGCCGCGCCAAGCGCAGGGACAGCTCCGCCAGCTGGGACTCCTCCAGCGGCGCCGGGGAGCCCGTCATGAGGTCGGCGGCGCTGGTGGTCTTGGGGAAGGCGATGACGTCCCGGATGGATGGCGACCCTGTCAGCGCCATGACAATGCGCTCCACTCCCAGGGCGATGCCCCCGTGGGGAGGTGCACCGAAGGAGAGGGCCTGCCTCAGGAAGTCGAACTTCCGGCGTGCCTCCTCCGGGCTGATCCCCAGCACCCCGAAGACCCGGTCCTGAATCTCCTGGGAGTGGATTCTGATGGATCCGCCCGCGATCTCCGACCCGTTGAGGACCAGGTCGTACGCGCGTGCCCGGACCGTGCCCGGATCCGACTCCAGCCGCTCCACATCTGCCTCCTGGGGCGAGGTGAATGGATGGTGACATGCGTAGTAGCGCCGGTCAGCCTCGTTCCATTCCACCAGCGGGAAGTCGGTCACCCAGAGGAACCGGTAGCTCGCTTCGGCAGCCTGGGACAGGAGCCCCAGACGCTCGGCGAGCCACAGGCGAAGCGAGCCCAGGGCACGCGCCGCGGGCTCGGGCTGGTCGGCCACCAGCAGGGCCAGGTCTCCCTCGCCGGCGCCCACCAAGTCGGCCACTTGCCGGCAGACCTCCTCGCCCAGGAAGCGGGCGATGGGCGAGGTCACCTTTCCCCCATCCAGCTTGATCCAGGCCAGGCCCCTGGCGCCCCACCCCTTGCTTCGCTCGGCGAGGGCATCCACCTGGCTTCGCGGGACCCCCGCCCCGCCCTTCCAGGGAAGGCCTCGGACCACGCCGCCGCGCTCCAGGGTGTCGTCGAACACACGGAACCCCTTGCCCCTCACCAGATGGGAGACATCCCCGATCTCCAGATCGAAGCGCAGATCGGGCCGGTCGGTTCCGTAACGGGCCATGGCCTCCCCGTAGGTCATGCGGGGGAAGGGGCGCTGAAGCGTGTGCCCTGCCGCCTGGAAGATGCTCTCCATGAGCCCCTCGGACAGCTCCTGGACATCAGCCTCGTCCACGAAGGAGGCCTCGATGTCCACCTGAGTGAACTCAGCCTGACGGTCGGCCCGCATATCCTCGTCGCGGAAACAGCGCGCGATCTGGAAATAGCGGTCGAATCCCGCCACCATGAGGATCTGCTTGAAGATCTGCGGCGACTGGGGAAGAGCGTAGAAGGACCCGGGATACACACGGGACGGGACCAGGTAGTCGCGTGCTCCCTCGGGGGTCGGCTTGGTGAGGATGGGGGTCTCGATCTCCAGAAAGCCGCGCTGGTCCAGGTACCGGCGCGCCGCCAGCAGGACCGTATGCCTCAGGGCCAGGATCCGCTGGTAGCGAGGCCGACGGAGATCAAGGTACCGGTAGCGTAGACGCAGCTCCTCCGAGGCCGCTCCCTCCTCATCCAGAGGAAATGGGATGGTCTCCGAGCGGTTGAGCTGGCGGACCGCCCGGACCTTGACCTCGATCTGCCCGGTGGGAAGGGAAGGGTTGACGTTCTCGGGCGTGCGCCCCACCACGTCTCCCTCCACGGCGATGACGTACTCCGCGCGCAGATCCTCGGCCAGCCGGTGGGATTCGGCGGAGATGTCGGCATCGAAGACCACCTGGACCAGCCCGGTTCGATCCCGCAGGTCCACGAAGATGAGCTGTCCGTGGTCGCGGCGCCGGTGGACCCACCCGGCCAGCCGGACCGAGCGGCCCGTGTCCTCGGCGCGAAGCGTGCCGCACATGCCGGAGCGATGGGAGGTCGCGTCAATCTCTCGCATTCAGGACTTCCTCGATGAGCGGCCCCAGATCGCCGGCACCGTGTGACGTTTCAAGACCATCAGCCAGGCGCCGAAGGGTCACGCGGCCCTCCTTGACCTCATCGGCCCCGAGAATGGCCGCGAAGCGCGCCCCGGACCTGTCGGCACGGCGCATCTGCGCCTTCACGGAGCGCACCTCTGGCGCCAGCCCGACCCAGAGCCCGGCCCTGCGCAGATCCCTCGTCACCTCTCGCGCGGCGGCCATCGCCTCGCTGCCGACCACGATGACATGGACGTCATCTCCCCGAGCCGCGCCCTGATCCTCGGGCAGGAGCATGATCAGGCGGTCCAGGCCGATGGCGAAGCCGAAGCCAGGCACGTCCGGCCCACCCAGCTGGGCCACCAGGCCATCGTAGCGTCCACCACCCAGCACCGCGTTCTGGGCGCCCAGCCCCTCGGCCGTCACTTCGAAGGCCGTCCGGGTGTAGTAGTCAAGGCCTCGGACCAGGTGAGGCTCCAGCCTGAAGGGGACGCCCGCGTCGGACAGGGCGGCCTTGACCCGGCGGAAGTGCTCTGCGCAGCCGTCGCACAGGTGGTCCACCATGGAGGGGAGCTCCTGAACCCTGGACCTGTCCACCTTGCAGTCCAGCACCCGGAGCACGTTCTCCCCGAACCGGCGCTGGCAATCACCACAATAGGACTGGATGGAAGGCTTCAGGGCCGCCGTCAGCGCGTCGCGGAAACCGCCGCGGCACTGGACGCAGCCCATGGAGTTGAGGTGCAGCACGGTCCCGGGTATGCCCAGGCCCCCCAGGAAGCCCATGACCATCTCGATGACCTCGGCATCCACCTCCGGTGCGTCGGTCCCCAGCACCTCGGCACCGATCTGGGAGAATTGCCGGTACCGGCCGCGCTGCTTGCGCTCGTAACGGAACATGGGACCGGCGTAGAACCAGCGTGTGAGATCCTCGTTCTTGTGGATCTTGTGCTCCACGTAGGCCCGTACGGTGGGTGCCGTGCCCTCCGGCCTGAGGGTCAGGGAACGCTGTCCCCTATCCGTGAAGGTGTACATCTCCTTGGCGACGATGTCGGTCTCCTCGCCGACGCCGCGCCGGAACAGATCGGTGCTCTCGAGGATCGGAGTGCGGATCTCCCGGAACCCGAAGCGGGCGAAGCAGTCCCGGGCCATCGTCTCGACGAAATGCCAGCGCGGCATCTCGCCGGGGAGAATGTCCCGCGTTCCCTTG
>JBFGDW010000297.1:0-4403 GCA_041580435.1 Candidatus Polarisedimenticolia bacterium
CGCGCGTACGTCGCTCACCGGGCAAGCCGCGAAGGAGACGTCCTTCAGGACCTCCACATAGATGCCCCCCAGCCCGAACATGAGGATCGGCCCGTAGGCGGGATCGCTGGCGATACCGACCACCACCTCGCGCCCGCCGCGGTCCTGGGACGGAACCGTATGAGGCGGCCGGCGGGCCGGCGCAGGTAGGCCTGGTGCTGGATCATGGCGGCCAGAGCCGTGGCGGCCTCCTCGGGGAAGGAGTAGACCGGGATGCGGTTCGCCTTGAGATGGGCCACCGCCTCTCCCGAGCGGGTCTTGCCCATGAAGCAGGTCAGGACCGGCTTACGCCGCCGCGCCGCGGCCCCGGAGATGGCCTGGGCCACCTTGAGGGCATCGATGTAGACCGGCGTCACGAAGATGACCAGCACGGCGTCGACGCGGGCATCGGCCAGCACCGGCCCCAGCACCGCGGCGTAGCGGGCGCCGTCGGCGGAGGCGATCATGTCCACGGGATTGCCCGCGGCGGCCTCCGCGGGCAGGACCCGGCGCAGCTTCCGCGTCGTGGCCGGGGTGAACTCGGCCATCTCCGCCCCGGCCCCGATGAGGGTGTCGGTGGCCAGGATCCCCGGCCCGCCGGCATTGGTCACCACGGCCACGCGCGCGCCGGCCGGCAGCGGCTGGCTGGCGAAGGCCTGGGCCAGGGTGAACATCTCCTGCATGGTGGCCACGCGGATCACGCCACACTGGCGCAGGAGCGTGTCGATGGCCACCTCGGCCCCGGCCAGGGCGCCGGTGTGGGAGACGGCAGCCCGGGCCCCAGCCGCCGTGCGGCCGCTCTTGACGGCGATGATGGGCTTGGTCCGGGTGATCCGCCGGGCCAGGGTGGTGAAGCGCCGCGGCTGGCCGAACGACTCCAGGTACATCAGGATCAGGTCGATCCGGTCGTCCTTCTCCCAGAACTCCAGCAGGTCGTTGCCGCTGACGTCGGTCTTGTTCCCCAGGGACACGAACTGGGCGATCCCCAGACCCAGGTCGGCTGCGGTGGACAGGATCGCCTCGCCCAGGGCGCCGCTCTGGGACAGGAAGCCCACCCGCCCCGGGATGGGGCGGGCCGCGGCGAAGGAGGCGTTGAGGCGGATCTCCGGGTCGGTGTTGACCACCCCCATGCAGTTGGGACCCACCATGCGCATGCCGCCGCGCCGCACAGCCGCGCCCAGGACCTGCTCCCTCCGGGCGCCCTCGGGACCGGTCTCCCTGAACCCGGCGGTGATCACCACCAGCCCCTTGACTCCCTTGCGGGCGCACGACCCCACAACCTTCACCACGTGCTCCTTGGGCACCACGATCACCGCCAGATCCACAGGGTCGGGGATGGCCTCCACCGAGGGGTAGGCCTTGAGGGAGTGCACCGAGCCGGCGGCGGTGTTCACCGGGTAGACGGGGCCGGTGAAGCCGCCTTCGATGAGGTTGTGGAGGATCTCGCGGCCGATGGAGACGGCCTTCCGGGAAGCCCCCACCACGGCCACCGAGCGGGGCCGGAGCAGGGGGCCAAGGCCGGGCCGCTTTCGCCTCGAAGATGCCATGGGCGGAGGACTCTAGCCGCTCGCCAGGGACGATTCAACGTGGTCCATGGCGCGCCTGCCGGGAGTGCCTCAGAGCCCGGCGGCTGCAAGCCAGGCGCGCCGGCGGCTAAGGCTCAGGGCGCGCCACACGCAGGCACCCGCCAGTGCCCCGGCGAGAGCGGCCAGGTGCCACCATGCGAGGACCCAGCCCGGGCCACCACTTGGGAATGGGATGAGATGGCCATCGCCGATGATCCGCAGCCCCGCCCAGCCGGAGGGTGCGACCCCCTGCGCGCGCCGCAGCGCCTGGGCCCTGGCCAGCGCCTCGTCCATGCTCCGGCCACGGCCGAGCTGCCGGTAAAACTCGCCGATGAGTGGCCCGGCCTCATCATCGCGCAGGGGCCACAGGCTGGCGACGACCGCGCGGGCTCCGCCCAGGAAGAAGGCCCAGGCCAGGCTGACCATTCCCTCGCCATCCACCTGCGGGCCGGCGGCACCTCGGCAGGCCGAGAGAACCACGGCCCGCCCCTCCAGATCCAGCGCCACGACCTCCTTCAGCCGCAGCCATCCATCCTCGCCGCCGCCCCCTGGGGCCAGCAGGACGGCGGAGTTGCCGGGCTCGGCTTCGTCCACCACGGTATGGGCTGCCAGGTGCAGGATGCCGAAACCCGACACTCCGGACGGCCTCAAGGCGGCCTCGCTGGCCGCTGCGCCCAGCAGGATCTTCGTCTCCCGGCCCAGGGCCCGGGCCAGGGCCCGTGCCTCGTGACGGGCGTGGGGGAGAGGACCGAGGCCGGCCGGATCGTCGGGGCCGGCGTGATGCTCCGGGTCGGCCAGGACCAGCGCCGGCCTGTCGGCCGTGGTCGCCGGAGAGAGGCGCCAGCGGAGCCAGGCCGTGGCCGAGGGAGACCGGGAGAGCAGGAAGCGCTCGGACAGCAGGGGCGCACCCGGCCGCTCCCGGAGGACCTCGAAGGGGAGCGCGTGGAGGGGGCCATCGGCCACGATGACGAGCCGGCCGACCCGGGAGGGCAGCCTGGCCAGCGCCTCGCCCAGCAGATCCCGGTAGAGGCGCCCGGCCGCGGTGGCGAGGAGGGCCGCATCGCTGTCCATGAGGCCCACGAGAAGCGCCACGGCGTGCTGGACCTCTTCCAGGTCCGGCAGGGCGTGGACGGCCTCGCCGCCGCGGGTCACGGCCAGCAGCCAGGAGCCCCCTTCGAAGCTGCGATTCCTTCCCTCGCGGTTGGCCACCTGGAACAGGAGCAGCGCCTCGTCGGGGAGCAGCGCCTCCCGGACCTGGGACAGTCCGGCCACCACCGGTGCGTGCAGCGCCGCGTAGGACGCATCCAGCCGGGCCAGCTCGTCGCGGAGGCGCGAAGCCTGGAGCCTGAGATCCGCCAGCTTCGCCAGCAGATCACGCCGCTGGGGGCCGGTGAGCCCCGGACTCCCCAGGCCCCGGGAGAGGCGGCCCATGTCGACCTGCAGCCGCTCCAGTGCCAGGGCCGGAGTGGTGTCCGGGCTCGCTGCCGGTGTGGCCCCGGCGGCATCCATGGCCTCCAGGAGGGTCCGGGCGCGCATCCGCTCCATGACCTGGAAGGCCAGCGCCACGTCCTCCGGCGCCGGGCTCTCCCCGGGCGGCCACAGCAGCCGGCCGGCGAACCGCCGGTAGGCGAAGACCCAGCGCGAGAAGGCTCCGGCCCTGACCTCCCGGTCGGGCTGCAGCTCCCGGATGGACTCGATGGCGTCCAAGGCCGCCAGCGAGCTGACCACCGCCTGCTCGCGCTGCCCGGCCGCGGTGTCAGGGCGCAGCCACTCCTCCCAGGCCAGCTCGCTGCGCACCAGCCAGGCCCGGGCCTGGGACTGGAGATCGCCGCGGCTGTAGGCCAGGTCTGTGGCCTGGTCCATCAGCCATGCGCTCCGCGCTGGATCCCGGGGCTCCTCCGAGGCGAGGTTCTCGGCCAGGAGCCGCAGGGCGAGGAGCCGGTCCTGGAAGATGTCCAGCCGCTGGTGGATCTGCAGGGCGCGCTCCAGGTGGGCGCGCACCTGGGCGGGTGCCAGCGCCAGCTGCGCCAGGTAGATGTGAGACTTGGCCTCCACCGCCCGGTTCCCTCCGGCCCGCGCCGCTGACAGCGCCTCGCCGACGAGCCCCTCGATCTGGCGGCGCTCCTGGTCGGTCAGAGGGCGTCCCTGGATGGCGGCCCCCGTGAGCAGGGCGACGTTGCTGAGGGCCGTGGCTTCCTGGTGCTGGTCGCCCTGGGAGCGCAGGAGGAGCGCCTCGCGCCGGTAGGTCGCGAGGGAATCGGCAAGGCGGCCCACAGCCCAGGTCCCGGCCCCACGCGCCGACAGCCAGTGCGCTTGCAGCTCCGGGCCTCCCAGCCGGAAGACCGCGTCCTCCACGGCCTGGAGCTGGTCCAGCATCTCGCCGTAGCGGGCCCGGCGGTACATCTGCCAGGCAGCCGCCGTGCCGGCCCAGGCCTCCAGGAGAGGATCCCCGGCCGCAGCGGCGACGGCCTCGGCCACCACGCCGCCGGCATCTTCGAGGCGGCCGAGGACGCCGAGCTGGTGCGCCAGCCAGACCAGCGCCTGCACCTGCCCATCGGCCCGCCTCAGCAGCTGGAAGCGTCGCGCGGCCTCGCGGAGCTGGGATTCGGCAGCCGCGAACTGGCCGCGCCGCCCGCGCAGGATGCCCAGGGTGAGACGGGCCGGGGCGTCGTCCTCGTCGAGATCCAGGCGGGCCTCCAGCCGCTCGGCCACCTCATCCCACTGGTTGCGGGCCGCGGCGGACAGCAGCCAGCAGCGGTAGGCGCCCGGATCTCCCGGATCTCGAGCCGTCGCGTCCGGGCAGCCGGAGGGACCCGCCCC
>JBFGDW010000298.1:0-4399 GCA_041580435.1 Candidatus Polarisedimenticolia bacterium
CCCGCAGCCAGGCCAGCACCGCGTCGGTGGTCCGGGCCGCCGAGCGCTGCACGTTGGCGGCGCCGCCCCGCGGGTCCGGGAGGGTGTCGTCGTAGTGACCGAAGCCCCGGTCCAGGCCGGAGAGCCGGCGGATGAGCGGGTAGCCCGAGACAAAGGCGGCGGTGCGGTAGCCGGCCCCCGACAGGATCTCCGCCAGGGTGGGCGCGCCCGGCGGCAGCGGCCGGCCGTTGCCGCGCACCGACAGCTCGGCCGGCCAGCGGCCGGTGAGCAGCGTGGCGCACGAGGGGCCGGTCTCCGGGACGGCGGCCAGCGCGGTCCGGAAATGCACCCCCCGCCGCGCCAGGGCGTCCAGGCCCGGGGCGGTGGGGTGTTGGTAGCCGTAGGTGGGGAGGTGATCGGCCCGCAGCGTGTCGATGGTCACCAGCAGCAGCGACGGCGGCGCCTCCCGCCGGCAGCCGGCCAGGGGGAGCAGGGCCAGCAGGCCCAGGAGGATGGCGCCCCTGCTCACGCTGGATCCTCCCCCTCCAGGGCGCGCAGCTCCTGCTGGATGTCATCCAGGTCGGGACGCAGGCGGATGGCCCGCAGGTAGAGCTCCCGGGACCGGGCGGGCTGGCCCAGGAGACGCGCCAGCCTGGCCCCGGTCACCAGGGAGAAGATGTTGTCGGGAGCCAGGCGCAGCGCCTCCTCCAGGGCGGCCATGGCGGCGTCGGGCTGGCGCGTGGCCATGAGGACGTCGGCCAGCATGAGGCGCGCCGCCAGGGAGCGGGGATGGCGCTCCACCGCCCGCCGAACCTCGATCTCGTAGCGGGGGAGACGATCCGGCGGGATCTCCCGGGCGCGGCGGGGCCGGAACTCCACCGGGTCCAGGAGCCGGTAGCCGTCCCGGGCGATGAGACGGGCGTGGGCGGGGTTGTCGCGCAGGTAGAGCACGGTGGTGTCGTCGAAGTAGACCAGCACCCAGGCGGGATCGCTGGCCAGGTGGCCAAACAGGCCCGGGTCCTCGTTCCGGCCAGGGTAGAGATTGTAGTCCACCAGGACATAGTCAAAGTCATTCTCGGCGAAGACCCGCCGCGCCACGTCGACGCGCACCAGGGCCTCCAGGTAGGTCCGGTACAGCTCCGGGCCGTAGACGTCGTTGCGGCTGTCCATGTAGACGCGGGTGTCGGGGAACAGCTCGTGGATGAGGTAGGCACCGAAGGCGTACTTGTTGAAGACGCGCCCCTTGATCCCGTTCTCCTGGATGTAGCGCACCGCCTCCACCGGGACGCGGGGCCCCACGCCCAGCCCGACCCGCTTGTTGATGGCGGGGGTGTAGGGCCAGCCGCTGGCCAGCGTCAGGCCGGTGAGGAGGGCGAGGGTGGCGGCCAGGGCGGCGGCGGCGGCCTGACGGCGCGGCGGACGCGCCTCCCGGGAGGCGCCGGCAGGCGCGGCCTGGCGGACGGAGTGCGCCAGGCGCCCCAGGCCGGTCGCCACCACCGGCAGCGTCACCAGGGTGAAGTTGACGATGTTGCGGTTCTGGCGCGCCGCCAGCACCAGGAAGGCGGCGCACACGGCCAGCTCCCACGGCGCCAGCAGGCCCCGCCACCAGGCGTAGAGAAGCGCCGGCCCGAGGGTGAGGGCGAGGATGGTCAGCGCCACTGCTTCGGGGGAGAGGAAGCCGAGCCAGGCGGCGACCCCCTCTCCCGCCTGCAGGTAGAGGAAGGTGAGGATCATGGTCAGCGCGGCGAGGCCGGCAGCGGCCGGACGGCGCCAGGACGCCAGCAGCCAGCCCAGCAGCGCCAGCCAGGTCAGGGTGAAGATGTCGTCGCCCGCGGGATGCAGGGACCGCAGCGGCACAAGCAGCGTGTCCAGCGCCCCCGGCAGCGTCTTCCCGCCACCGATCCGGGCCAGCAGCTCCCCAGGCGACCAGAGCCAGGCCGAGCCGGGCAGGCCGGCGCCGTGGGGGAGTGCGGCCAGCGGGACGCGCAGCACCCACACGCCGGCCAGGCAGCCGGCGGCGAGGACGCGCGCCGGGATGGGCCGGCGCAGGGGCGGGGCCGCGCCCACGCAGCCGACGGCCAGGAGCGCCAGCCACAGCGCGAACCCCAGGAACATGGAGGACTGGGTCATGACCCGGGTGGTGAAGGTCGCCTTCCACTCGAAGATGGTCTGCATGAAGACGTTCTGCCCGCCGGCCAGCTCGAAGGGGAAGGTGTAGATCTCCCAGCCATTGGGGTTGGCCAGTCCCAGCAGGATCATCACCGCCAGGGCCGCGGCACCGCTGGCCAGGCGCGGCGTCACCACCCGGCCCGTCCCGGTTCCCAGTCGGCGCAGGAGGCGGGCCCCTGCCTCGGCCGCCACGAACAGGCCCAGCAGGGCGAGGCCGGTGAGGAAGTAGCCGTGGATCTGCACCCACGCCCACTGGACCGGGACCAGCGGCCAGAGAAGGCTCCCGCCCAGGAGGGTCCGCGGTCGCGCCAGCCCCCGCCAGACCCCCGGTCCGGGGAGCGGCTCGCCGGCCAGCCGGGCGTGCTCCCGCCCCAGCACCAGCACGTAGAGGGCGGTGAACACGTAGGAGAACATCTCCGGGCGCTCCAGGAAGCGGGAGTTGACGATGACCAGGGCCACGCCGAGGCCGGTCATGAGGGGGAGCCAGCGGGCTCCCCGCTCCCACGCCGCGCGCGCCGCCAGGGCCAGGGCCAGGGCGCCCAGGAGCGTCTTGAACAGGATGAGCCCGGCGACGCCCGCGGCGCGGTGCACCAGCTCGAAGATCACCCCCGCCAGCCACTCGTGGGCGTAGAAGCGGTTGCCGGCGGCGCTGAACGAGTACGGATCGGTGAGGGGGACGCGGCCGTGGGACAGGATCCACTCGCCGTTGGCCATGTGCAGCCAGATGTCGTTGTTGGTGAGGGGCGTCAGGCTCATGGCCAGGAAGAGGGCCGAGCAGGTGGCCACCAGCGCCGCCACCCAAGGGCCGGGGAGGACGGGATCGGGAGCGCCGCCGGGGTGGGGCAGGGGCTGGGATGTGCGGCGCGCCATCCGGGCGATTATAGGTGTCTGGCGCCGTCCCGGCTCAGCAGCCCAGGCGTGGCAGGAGGTCGCGGGCGGGCGCGTAGGCCGGATCCAGCCGCAGAGCCTCCTGCAGGGCCCGCCGGGCGGCGGGGCAGCGCCCGGCGCGCCACTCCATGAGCCCGGTCAGCCCCAGGCGCGCCACGTCCAGGGAGCGGCCCACCCCCCAGCGGCGGGCCACCCCCGGCGCCACCTTCTCCAGGGCCCGGAGCTGCTCCAGAGCGGCGTCCGGTCGCCCCGACTGGGCGTGAACGCTGGCCAGGATCCACCGGGCCACCGCCGACCGCGGGTGGCGCGCCACCGCCCGCTCGGCCTCGGCCAGCGCCTGCGGCAGGTCCTCCGGCGCGTGCACCGAGGACAGCAGCACCGGGTGGATGACGCGGTAAGCGTCGTCGGCGGCGGCCGGCGAGCCGGCGGGGGCGTAGACGGCGGTGTAGTCGTCAAAGTCCACCAGGGCCAGGCGGCCCGAGGCCAGGAAGCCCCGGTGGGGCAGGTCGAAGTCCCGGTCGGTGGCGTCGTCGGGGCCGCGCCGGAACGGGCCGAGGTGCTCCACCACCGCCAGGTCCAGGGGCCAGCGATCCATGTAGGCGGCCAGGCCGGCGTCGGTGCGCAGCGCCTCCCGGTACTGCCGGTAGAGATCCTCGCCGTAGACCGAGTTGCGCGAGTCCATGCCCACCCGCACCTGCGGCCAGAGCCGCCAGACCACGTAGGCGCCGGCGCCGTAGGTGGTGAAGGCGTTGCCCGCCAGCCCGGCGCGCTGGATGTAATCGCAGGCGGCCACCGGCGCCGCCGCCCCGATGCCGGTCCCGCGGGGGCGGAGGTTGCCGGGACCGTAGGGGTAGCCCACCGCGGCCACCAGCAGCGCCACCGCCGCCACCGCGGCGGCGACGGTCCAGCCGGTCGCGCGCCGCCAGCGGGAGGGCGCCGGGGAGAGCAGCCCCGCCGCCACCGGCGCTGCCGCCAGGGCGAAGAGGGGGACGTTGCGGTTCATGCGCAGGGCCAGGATGAGCAGCAGCAGGAGCACGGCGGCGTCGCAGGGATCCAGACGGGCGGCGCCGCGCAGCGCCCCCCAGCCCAGGAGCGCCAGCATGAGGAGGAAGCCGGCGAACATGGTGGTGCCGGCATACGAGGAGGTCAGCGGCGACTGCCACTCGTAGACCGCCTGCATGAAGACGTCGCTGCTGGTCAGCTCGAAGGGGAGGCGCAGCAGCTCCAGGCCGTAGGGGTTCACCAGGCAGGCGGCGGAGACGCCGGCAGCCGCCGCCAGCACCCGCAGGGGGCGGGCGTCGGCGGCGCCGCGCCAGCGCCGCACCCCCTCGCCGGCCGCCCAGGCCAGGGCCAGGGCGGGCCC
>JBFGDW010000299.1:0-4324 GCA_041580435.1 Candidatus Polarisedimenticolia bacterium
CCGCCGTCCGGCGCCAGGTGGTGGCGCCCCGGACCTTCCTGCGCACACTGATCCACGAGCTGGGCCACCACCTGGACTACGAGCTGCTGGGCCTGGCCGATTCCCTCCACACGGAAGGTTTCTACAAGCGGGAATCGAGCCTGATGCAGCAGATCGCGCCACCGCGTTGACGCAAGCCCCCCGCAGCCGTACAATCAGCGGGGAGCAGTCGGCATGGCCCACGGCGACGCATCTGGCATCCACCCGGCCCGGCCGCCCGCCAAGGGGATCCCACTGGACAACCTCCTGGCGCCGGCCGCATGCCCCGGCGCCGTCACCAAGGCGGAGCTGGAGTTGGGCGACCGCGTCCTGGTGACGACCCGCAACTCCACCTACATCCTCCAGTCCCTGGGGCAGGATCTGTTCGCCGCCTCCGGCGGCTGGTTCCAGCAGCACGCCGAGGGTCCAGTGCAGGTGGCCGTCAATGGCTGCACCTGGGGCGGCACCGCCATCAAGCACGACATCGTGGCCGCCCCCGGCCTGTTCCTGGAGTTCGGCAACGGGGTCAAGACCACGCGCATCCAGGCAGTGCAGCGGGTGCCGGCCCAGGTCAGCGGCCCCGGGAACTGATCCGCCACGGCGCTTGATCCCGGGCGAGCTCCTCCCGTAAGCTCCCAGCCCATCGAGGAGGCCCCATGATGCACGCCGTCGCCCGCTCTCTGCCCTTGCGGCCGGGTCTCGTTGCCCTGGCCCTCAACCTCACCCTGGCCGTGACCTGGAGCCACGGCGCCGGGCCCGCCGCCGAGCAGGGCGCCACATGGCCCGGCTTCCGGGGCGCTGCCGGCGACGGCATCGCGGCGGCCCCCGCCGCCATCAGCGGCCTCCCCCGCCTCCGCCTGGAGACGGCCTGGAAGAAGCCGCTGGGCAGCGGCTACGCGGGCCTCGCGGTGGCGGAGGGGCGGCTGGTGACCCTGTACTCCGACGGGACCAGTGATCGGGCGCTGGCCCTGGACGCCGACACGGGCGCCGAGATCTGGAGCCACACGCTGGGGCCGACCTATGCCGGGCACGACGGCTCCCACACCGGCCCCATCGCCACCCCCCTCATCGCCGGTGGACAGGTCTTCGTGCTGGGCCCGCGCGGTGTCCTGGCGGCGCTCCGGCTGGACACCGGTGCGCCCGCCTGGAGCGTGGACCTGGTGGAAGAGCACGGCGCGGCGGCCCCGTTCTACGGCTTCGCCACCTCCCCCCTTCTGGCCGATGGCGTGCTGCTGGTGGAGGGGGGGGCCAAGGACGCCGCGGTGGCCGCCTTCGATCCCGCCACCGGCGAGCTAAAGTGGACGGCCGGCAGCGACAAGATCAGCTATCAGTCGCCGGTGCCGGCCCAGGTGGGCGGGCGGCGTCTGGTGCTGCTGGCCGGCGACGCCAAGCTGGCCGGCCTGGACCCCGCCACCGGGACGGTCCTGTGGGAGTACGCCCACGAGGGAGGCGGCGCCCGGGGAGCCGCCTCGCTGGTCCCGGTCCCTGCCGGGGAGGGACGGATCTTCCTGGCTCACAAGGACGACACCTCGGCGCTGGTGTCGGTGACGCGCAAGGACGAGACGGTGACGGTGGCCACGGCGTGGGAGAACAACGCCATCCGCAACAGCTACAACGTCCCCGTCTACCACGACGGCCACCTGTACGCCTTCAGCAGCCGCTTCCTCACCTGCGTGGACGCCGCCACCGGCGAGGCGCGCTGGCGCTCCCGCGAGCCGGGCGACGGCTTCCTGATCCTGGTGGACGGCCACCTGGTGATCCTCACCAAGGAGGGGAGCCTGCACGTGGCGCCGGCCGATCCTTCCGGCTACCGGGAGGTGGCCCGGACGGATCTGTTCGAGGACCTGGCCTGGACCATGCCCAGCTACGCCGGTGGCCGGATCTACGTGCGCAGTCTGGGAGAGATCGCCCGGGTCGATCTGCGCACCGGAGCCGCCCCCGAGCGGGCCCGGGCCGGAACGTTGCAGGACCTGGCAGGCACGCGCCTGGCCAGGGACCTGGAGGCCATCATGGCCGCACAGGACCGGAAGGCGGCGGCGGAGCGCTTTCTGGAGGCCCAGAAGGAGTTTCCTCTCATCGAAGGGGACCGGGTGCACTTCCTCTCCGCCGGCCCGGGCCGGGACCTGGCGGTGGCCGGCGATCTGTTCGGCGCCCGCCAGGAGGAGCCCATGACGCGCCTCCCGGGGACCGACCTGTTCTACCTCTCGGTGGAGGCGGAGCCGGGGCTGCGGGCCTCCTACCTCTTCATCCGGGACTTCGAGGAGATCCCCGACCCACGCAATCCCCGGCGCGTCACCTCCACCCTGCTGGGGCCGGACATGGAGATGGGCCGCCAGCCCGGCCTGGAGATGTCCTGGTTCGCCATGCCCGGCTGGCGCGAGCCTGACTACCTGCGCGAGCCGGAAGACGACCGCCGTGGCCGCCTGGAGAGCGTCGAGCTTCAGAGCGCCATCCTGGAGGGAAAGCAGACGTTCCAGGTCTACCTCCCCGCCGGCTACGACGGTGCCGAGGCGCGCTATCCGGTGCTGTACGTCCACGGCGGCACCGGCGTCCTGGAGCACGGCAAGCTGCCCACGGCACTGGACAACCTCATCGGCGAGCGGGTGGCTCCCCTCATCGCCGTCTTCATCGACCAGCGCACCCGGGACACCGACGCCTACGCCCGCATGCTCAGCGAGGAGCTGATCCCCCACGTGGACGCCACCTACCGCACCGTGGCCGCGCCGGAGGCGCGCGCCAACCTGGGGATGGGGTTCCCGGGCTACACGGCGGTGTACTGCACCTTCAAGCAGGAGGGGGTTGTGCAGAAGGTGGCCGGACAGTCGGTGTTCATCATGGACTCCATGTGGACCCGCCTGGAGCCCCTCCTCCCCCAGGCCAAGGAGCGGCCCCTGGACATCTACCTGGACTGGGGGCGCTACGACCTGCGCAATCCCCACGAGGCCTGGGACATGGCCGCCAGCAGCCGGCGCCTGGCCGCGGCCCTCGAGGAGCGGGGGTTCGCCGTGGCGGGGGGCGAGGCGCTGGACGGGACCGACTGGGCGTGCTGGCGCAACCGCACCGGGGCGGTGCTCCAGGCCCTGTTCCCTCTGCCTGGGTCCTCCCGGCCGTAGGCCGCGTGCCCGAGGGGCCCACGCCACCGGCGGGCGCGCCGCCGGGCCCGGTCCGGAGCGCCTGGCCGGACTGGCTCCGGCTGGCCGCGGCCCTCACCGTGGTCCTGCTGCACGTCTCGGGCTACGCCTTCCGCACCTCTCTGGACGCCCAGCCGGTGGCCTGGTGGTGGGGCAACCTCTACAACTCCGCTGCGCGCTGGTGCGTGCCGGCCTTCGTGGTCATCAGTGGCTTCCTCCTGCTGGCGCCGGGGCGCCGGGATGGCGGCTGGGAGTTCGCGCTGCGGCGCGGGCGCCGGGTGCTGGTGCCGCTGGCGGCCTGGTCCCTCATCTACCTGGTGGCGTCCCGGCCCGGCCCCGCCCCGCCGCTGACCTTCGGCCGGGCGGCCCGGGCGCTCCTCTGGGACGGGAGCGCCGCCTACCACCTCTGGTTCCTCTACATGCTGGCGGGGCTGTACGCCCTCACTCCCCTGCTGCAGCCGCTGCTTGCGGAGCTGTCGGCCTCCGGCCGGCGCCTCCTCTGCCTGGCGGCCCTGCTGCTGGCGGTGGAGTGGCCGCCGCTGGGCGGCTGGGCGGGGGGACCGCTCCTGGAGGTGGCGACGACGCCGCCGGTGCTGGGATGGTTCGTCCCCTTCCTGGGGTACTACCTGCTGGGCGGGCTGCTGGCCCGTGGGGGGCCGGCCCGGCGCCCGGCCTGGGGGGCCGCCCTCTGGCTGGCCGGGTGGGTGGCCACCGTTGCCGGGACCTACCTCCTGATCCGCCACTACGGCCGCTCGCCCCAGGGGCTGCGGCTGCACGCCTACCTGAGCCCCACGGTGGTGGCCATGACGGCGGGGGCTCTGCACCTGGCGCGGAGCCTGGAGGGGACCACTCCGCCCGGACGGCTCCTGCGCCAGCTCTCCGCCGCGACCCTGGGCGTCTACCTGATCCACCCGCTCATCATCGAGCGCCTCTGGGCCCTGGGGTGGCACGTGGAGACCTTCCACCCCGCCGCCTCGGTGCCGGTGCTCACCGTGGCGGTCTTCGCCCTCTCCCTGGCAGCGACGCTGCTGCTGCAGGCGCTGCCGGGGACGCGGCGGCTGGTCTGAGGGGGCGCCGGCCTCAGCCGCCGGCGCCCTCCCCGGCCTCCTCCTCGGCGCCGGGCGCCGGGCCGGCCCCCCACGGGCCAGCAGCCCGCCCAGCAGGTAGTACCCCAG
>JBFGDW010000300.1:0-4321 GCA_041580435.1 Candidatus Polarisedimenticolia bacterium
GCCGGTCGCCGGTGCGGGCGCCGGTGGCCAGATACACGGCGGCCCGGGAGTAGAGCCGCCGCATGTCCTCCCAGAACTCGAGCCAGTCGGGATGGCGCACGCCGGCCAGATCCTCGTCTAGCGCCTCGATCATGCGGGCCAGTCGCCGGGAGCGCTCGTCGGCCCAGGCGCGGTCGCCGTCTGGGATGGCATCGCCCATGGTCCCCCTTGCCGGCCGCCGCGGGGGGCACGGGGCGGCCGGCGCCCTCCCCCCATATACGGCGAAATCCCCCTCGCGGCCGCCCGAGGGGCCAGCGTGGCGCCAGGCCAGCGGATGGAGGGACCGCAGGCCGCCTCAGCGGTAGCGGCCCAGGGCGAAGGTGAGGCCGACGGTCAGCTCCCAGGAGTCGTTGTCCACGCTGAAGGTGGTGAAGTCCTTGCGCCGGGCCTCCAGCCGCACCCCCATCCGGTCGGTGGCAAAGGCCCGGAACCCACCTCCCCAGGGAAAGTAGATGTCGTCGTCCCGGGCGGTGGACCCGCCCAGCTCCACCTCGTCCTCGATCTCGCCCATGCCGATGAAGAGGTAGGGGACGAAGGGACCGTTGCGGTTGGGGAAGTTGAAGACCCAGTGGACGGCGAAACTGGTGAAATCCTCGTCCAGATCGCCGAAGGAGGGGCTCCGGAAGGTGGTGTTGACCCGGTCATAGACCACCTCCAGCTCCTGTGAGCGGGTCAGGGAGACTCCCAGGCGCACCCCGTAGACAGCGTCGTCGTCCACGCCGGCGGTGCCGTCGCCAAAGAAGGCGCCCACGAAGGCGCCCGCCTCCACAGTTCGCAGCTCGGCGGCGGCCACCTGACCCATGCCCACCGTGAGCAACAGCGCCCCGGCCCAGCCTCTCCATCTCCTCATGACGGCCTCCCTCGTGCGGATTCGCACCATGATACGCCCTGGGAAGGAGCCTGGTTGCCGGCCAAAAAAAAGGGCGGCCGGAGCCGCCCCGGGACCCCTTGCGGACCGGCCAGCTCAGCTGGCCTCCTCGTACTCCTTCTCCAGTCGCCGGAAGAACAGGCCCAGGTCGTGCCTCAGGCGGCCGTACTCGCTCTCCTCGGTGACCCTCGCGGGGCGCTGGGCGCCCCGCTCCGCAGCCCCTGCAGGACCTTCGGGAGCGGTGGGGCGGCTGGCGAGCGTCGGCAGGAGCGTGCGGCGGGCATCGGCTTTCATCGCATCCTCCTTGGCTGAGAGGTGCGGTGATTTGACAGCAGATTCGACAATTTGTCAAGAAAAAAATCGAGAAATATTCTAATATCTATAACTTCTTCCTCTGCAACTATTTACAAGGCTCTTTGAAACGAGGGCCTCACAGCCCAATGCATGCTGAGTTGACGGATGTCCTAATCGTGCCGTACCGTCTCCGCGTGCCCCCCGAGGACCGCAGATGACCGGCGATCTGCCCCGGATCTTGCGCCGCTGCCGCAAGGAGAAGGGACTGTCCCTCAAAGAGGTCGCCCGGAGCCTGGGGGTCCACTTCACCACTGTCTCGGCCTGGGAGCGCGGGCGCAGCGCGCCCGGCTACGAGATGCTCCAGCAGATCGGCGCGCTTTACGGCGTCACGGCGGCCTCCCTCCTGGGTCCCGAGCGTCCCGTGGCTCCCCCCCTCCCGTTCCGTCCCCTGGGGCCCGGGGCCGGAGACGAGCTCCTGCGCGCCCTGGAGGAGCTTCGCCTGGCGGTGTGCGTGGCCTCGGAGATGGGGCGCGACGCCGAGGACCTGACTGCCCGCACGGGGATCTTCGCCGGCCGGCTGGCGGCCCTGGGCCGGGGGGAGGCCATCTTCCGTCCCACCGAGGTGGCCGCTCTGGTGCGCGAGCTAGGGGCCGCCGGGGAGTCGGACCTGCGCCGGCCCGCGCCAGGCGAGCCCGTGAGCCTGGACTCCCTCCCGCCGGCGCTGCGCCGCCGTGTCCAGGACCTGCTGGAGACCCTGGCGGCCTACATCGCGGCGGGCGCCGGGCCCGACCGCCAGTAGGCGTCGAAGTCGGCGATCCGCCGGTAGCCACGGCGCCCGTACCAGGCCAGCGCCCGCTCGTTGGCGCCGGTGACCAGCAGGGTGGAGTAGCGCAGACCGGCGGCCCGGGCACGAGCATGGTAGCGATCCAGCAGGGCCCGACCCAGGCCCTCCCCCTGCCGCCCAGGCGTCACCGCGATCTGGGCGACGTGGGCCGTCTCCGCGTCAATGCGCGTGGCCAGCAGGAAGCCGGCCACCTCCCCTCTGGAGTCCCTTCCCACCGCCGACAGATCGGCAGCGAAGTTGCCGCAGTCATCGCGCCGGGTGAGGGCCTCCAGGTAGCCCAGGCACCCGGCCTCGCTGGTGTAGAACTCCGACGCATGGCGGTCCGGCTCCTCCCTGTAGGTGGCGGCCAGCAGGCGGGCCAGCCTGGCCACGCCTGCGGTCCATCCCTCCAGGCCGAAGGGCATCCGGCGGGGGGGCGTGCCGGCCGCCGGCCCCTGGTGCAGGCTGGCCGCCATGTACTGTCTGGGCAGGAGGCCGAAGCCCCGTCGCCGCAGCACCGCCGAGGGGCGCGCCTCGCCGAAGGGGAAGAAGGCGACCTCGATGCGGCGCATACCCCTGTCCGCCTGCAGATGCGCGGTGGCGGCATCCAGCAGGTGCTCCAGGTGACCGTCGCCCCGGTGGGCCGGCAGGACATAGGGCAGCTCGATGCTGAAAGCCCCCCCCTGCGCCCCGGCCATGGCCTTGGCCACCGGCTCGCCCTCAGCCAGCAGCAGCCATCCCGCCAGGCGGCCCCGACGCGCCAGGCGCCGCACCGACTCGGTGAAGGCTCTCCTCTCCCAGTGGAGCGAGCTGCGCCACTCGTCCTCCTCGGCCAGGAGGAGCGGCACCAGCGACTCCAGCCCGGCCTGTTGGATGTCCAGGATCTTTCGCCGCACCTTGGCACCCGGCAGCAGAAGGCTCCCGGCGATGGTACGGGCCGCTCTGCTTGTCGTCAATTGACGCCGCGTGAGAGCCGGCGGTAGCATGCCCCATGGTGGAACCCTCCGGCCTCATCTGCCGGCGCTGGCTCGTCACCGGCCGCGTCCAGGGCGTCGGGTTCCGGTGGTTCGTGCGACAGGCGGCAGTGTCCCTGGGGCTGGACGGAACGGTCCGGAACCTGCGCCAGGGAGGGGTGGAGGTTGTCGCCCGCGGCTCCACGGCGGAGCTGGCGCGACTGGAGGAGCGACTCCGACAGGGACCGCCAGGGGCCCGCGTCACCTCTCTGAACGGCGAGGAGGCCGGCCTCCCCGCCGACCTGACCGGTTTCCAGATCCTGCCGACCCGCTGACCAGGAGGGATCCCTGTGGACCTGAGAGCGAAGATCCGCAACGTGCCCGACTTTCCCAAGAAGGGGATCGTCTTTCGCGACATCACCACCCTCCTCAAGGAGCCAGGCGCCCTGCGCGCCGCCCTGGACGGGATGGAGGCCTTCTTCCGCGGCCGCGAGGTGGCCAAGGTGGCGGGGATCGAGTCCCGCGGGTTCATCCTGGGCGCCGCCCTGGCCGACCGTCTCGGCGCCGGGTTCATCCCGGTGCGCAAGCGGGGGAAGCTCCCGGCCGCCACCGTCCGGGTCTCCTACGATTTGGAGTACGGCACCGATCACCTGGAGCTGCACGTGGACGCGGTCCAGCCAGGCGAGAAGGTGGCCGTGGTGGACGATCTGCTGGCCACCGGCGGGACCGCGGAGGCCACCATCCAGCTCCTCCACACCATGAAGGCCCAGGTGGTGGGGGTGGCCCTGCTAGTGGAGCTCGCCTTCCTCCAGGGGCGCAAGCGCCTGGCCGGCGTCGACGTCTGGAGCCTGGTCCGCTACGACGAGGAGTGAGGCCTCTCGCGCCGTGACGTTGGCCCGGCGTGGACAGGGCGGGCGTGGACGGCTAGATTCGGCCGGCCATGGACGCACCCGACCTGAGTGTGGTCATACCGGCCTTCAACGAAAAGGAGCGGATCGGCGCCACCCTGGCCGCCGTGGCCGCGTACCTGCGCCGTCGCGGGCTGGCCGGCGAGATCGTCCTTGCCGATGACGGCTCCACCGACGGCACCCTGGCCGCCGCGAGGCAAGCCGAGCTGGAAGGGGTGCCCCTGCGCGTGCTGACCGCGCCCCGGAACCGGGGGAAGGGGGACGCGGTGCGCCGGGGCATGCTGGCGGCACAGGGGGAGGTGGTGCTGTTCACCGACGCCGATCTGTCCACCCCCATGGAGGAGATGGACCGGTTCCTGGCGGCCCTCCAGGAAGGGCACCCGGTGGTCATCGGCTCCCGCAAGCTGGATCCGCGGCGCGTCACCCGCCGCCAGCC
>JBFGDW010000301.1:0-4319 GCA_041580435.1 Candidatus Polarisedimenticolia bacterium
GCAGGGGCTGGTGCTGCCGCCGGCGCGGCGCTTCGAGCGCTCACTCAGGCGCAACTTCGGCACGGTCCGGACCACGCCCATCATCTGGCGCAATCTGCCCCCGGCCTTCGCCTACGTGGCGTCGCGGTAGGCGGGCTCCCCGCCCACCGGAGGCGCGCCCGGACATAAAAGAAGGGCCGGTCGGCGGTGACCGGCCCTTGAGTGGCTCGCGTCGGCGGTCGCGAGACCTTGCCCGTGGCGTTCTCGATCCTCAGGCGCTGGTGGGTCGCTTCAGCAAAAAGACCTTGTCGTCGGCGGCATCGTCGCGCACCCGGTCCAGCGTCTGCACGTGCTCGTCCAGCATGGAGCGCAGGCGGAGCTCGAAGCGGTCCCGGATGGCCTTCAGCTCGGTGATCCTGTCCTCCACCGAGTTGATGCGAGACTGGGCCTGCTCCAGCATCTTGTTGGCCTTGAGCCGCGCTTCCTTCACCAGCACCTCGCTCTCGCGCCGGGCGGTGTCCTTGATCTCCTTGCTGATGCGATCGGCCGCCTCCAGCGCCTTCTGGATGCTCTTCTCCCGCCCCTTGCTCTCCTCGAGCTGCCGGCCCAGGTCGTTGAGCTGATCCTTGAGGCGGGTGTTCTCCGAGATGACCTGCTCGTACTCCTCGGACACCATGGCCAGGAACGACCGCACCTCGTCCCGGTCGAAACCGCGCAGGGAGACGCCGAACTGGTGGTTGTGGACTTCCAGCGGAGTGATGCGCACGTTCCAACCCTCCATGCGGGCGCGGCGAGCCGCGTGGGGCCGCCCCCTCCGGACGGCACCGATTTCAATATTGTTTCCGCCTGGGGGGTTGTCAAACCCCGGATCTTAAAGAGGAGAGGGGACGTTGCCCGCGGCCTCGTCCATGGCCCGGTTGGCCAGCGCATCGGCCTCCCGGTTCTCCTCCCGGGGGACGTGGGCGAGGCGCAGGTCGGGGAAGGCCGTCATGAGCCCCCGCGCGCGCCGGAACAGGGGGAGGAGGCCGGCGTTGCGCACCTTGTAGCTCCCCTGGAGCTGCCGGACCAGGAGCTGGGAGTCGGAGAAGAGCCGGACCGAGCCCACGCCGGCGTCCCGGGCCCACTGGAGGGCGGCCAGGAGGGCGGCGTACTCGGCCACGTTGTTGGTGGCGCGCCCCAGGAAGCCGTACAGCTCGGCCACCACCTGGCCGTTACCGTCTTCGCCGTGCACCCCGAACCCGGCCGGTCCAGGGTTGCCGCGGGCGCCGCCGTCGATGAAGAGCCGGATCGGCTCCGTCATTCGCCCTGGCGGGAGGCCGGGGAAACGTGGGTCGTGGCCGCGGCGGGCGTCTCGCCGGACAGGGGCGCCTCCTCGGGGGCCGGAGGCTCCACGTGGAAGAGGATGCGCCCGCAGGAGTCGCACAGGATCACCTGCTCGTTGCGCTTCACCTGCTGGAAGATGGCGGGGCGCATGCGCATGTTGCAGGCCTGGCAGACGGCATCCTCCGCCCGGGCCAGGGCGACACCGCCCCGCACCGAGCTGATGCGCCGGTAGGCGGCCGCCATGTTCTCGGGCAGCTTGGCCTCGATGGCGGCGGCGGCCTTCTCCTGGGCGGCCCGCTGGGCCACCAGCTCGCCACGCTCATCCTCCAGCACCTTCCGGTCCGCCTGGATCTTCTCGTCCTCGGTCCGGAGCTCCGCCTCCAGCTCCTTGAGCTCTTCCCGGCGTGTCTCCACCAGCTCCATGAGCTCCAGGACCCGGTTCTCCAGGTCGCCCCGGGTCCGGTTGGTGTAGTCGATCTCGTTGAGGGCGGCCCGGTACTCGTCGTTGGTCTTGACCTGCATGAGAGCCGCCTTGTACTTGACGATCTTCTCATCGGCGGTCTTGAGATCGAGCTCCAGGCGGGCCCGCTCGCGCTGGGCGGCTTGGATGTCGGCCTGGCCGGCCTCCACCCGGTCCTTGACCTGGCGCAGCTCGGTCTCCAGCTCAGCGATGTGGGCAGGAATCTCGGTCTCGATACGGTGGGTGAGGGTGGTGATCCGGTCACGGATCTCTTGCAGGCGGATCAGTGCTTCCAGGTCGGCGTTCAAACGGCTCTCTCCCGCGCCGCCATGGCTTCCCTTTCCCTCGCGCCGAGGTCCAGATGGTGGCTGCTGAATTCCCGAGTCTACCACCCGACCGTGGCTAAAGCAAGCAGACCCTAGGATTTCCCGCCGGAGCGGACCTCCTGGATCCGGGCCTCCCGCCGCGACTCCAGCAGCTCGCGGTCACGACGGTGGCTGTCCTCCAGCCTGGCCAGCGCCTCCAGGTCGCCCCGTGCCTCCCGCCGCTGGGCCGAGAAGAGGATCTCCTTCTCCGCCAGCTTCGCACGGTACTCCTGGCGGATGTCGGCGATCCGCTCCTTCTGCTCCTGGCTCAGCCGCTCGGGGGCGCCGGCGGTCCCTCCGGCGGCCTCCTTCTTCTTCAGCCGCTCCAGGGCCAGCTCGTAGGCGGTCTTCAGTCGATCCCCCATGTCGTCCTCCCGCTGCCTCTCTAGTAAGATACCCCGTCCCGGGAGGAGACGGAATGACCCCACAGCGGCACACGGCACCTGGCGCGTCCGCCCCGCGCCGCGTCGCGCTCCTGGTGGCGCTGCTGCTGGCCGGGGCCGCCGGCGGGCAGGCCGCCGGCCCGCCGCAGCCTGGGGGCGAGGCGGCCCCCTCCCGGCCCCGGGCCATCGCCTTCCTGGTGGTGGACGGCGTCTACAACACCGAGCTCACCGCGCCCCTGGACGTGCTCCAGCACATCCGCTTCCACTCCAAGGACGACTGGCCCGAGACGTTCCTGGTCTCCCCCGACGGCCGGCCGGTGCGCACCTTCGAGGGAATGGTCATCACGCCGGATCACTCCTTCGCCAGTGCCCCACCCTTCGACGTGCTGGTGGTCCCCTCGGCGGAGCACAGCATGGATCATGATCTGGACAACGAGGCTCTCATCGGCTGGGTCCGGGAGCGGGGCAAGAAGGCCCGGCACGTGATGTCCCTGTGCGACGGTGCCTTCGTCCTGGCCCGCGCTGGGCTGCTGGACGGGCTGCCCGCCACCACCTTTCCGGCCGACCAGGAGCGGTCCGCCGGCATGTTCCCCCAGGTGAAGCTGGTGCGGGACGTCTCCTTCGTGGACGCCGGCCACGCTCTCACCTCCGTGGGCGGGGCCAGGTCGTTCGAGGTGGCCCTCTGGCTGGTGGAGCGCTTCTGGGGCCGCGCCGCCGCCCGCGGCGTCGCCCGCGGCCTGGTCATGGACTGGGACGCGGCCTCCATCCCCCATCAGGCGCCCTGAGGCCATGGGGCCGCGCTCCGGCCGCATCCCATCGCGCCCCGCCGCCGCGGGTCTGCTTGTGGCGGCGGCGCTGTCACTGGCCCTGGCCGGGTGCGTCACCACGCTGGGCTCGCGGGCCGTGGCCCCCTCCCACTTTCACTACAACGAGGCCATCGCCCGCTCCTGGAACGAGCAGCTCCTCCTCAACCTGGTGCGGCTGCGCTACCGGGACACGCCGGTCTTCCTGGAGGTGGGCAACGTCCTCACCCAGTACACCTTTGGCGGCAGCGCCAGCCTCTCGGCCAGCGCCTCCGAAGGGGGCAGCGCCCAGGGAAAGCTCGGCGCCGGCGTGGCCTACTCGGAGCAGCCCACGGTGACCTACCTGCCGCTGCAGGGGGAGGCGTTCGTCCGCAGGCTCCTGTCGCCGCTCCCACCATCGACCCTGGTCCTGCTCTCCCAGTCAGGGTGGAGCATCGAGCGGCTGCTGCTGTGCTGCGTGCAGGAGGTGAGCGGTATCCCCAATGCTCCCAGCGCCGCGGGCCCCACCCCCGAGGTGGGCCCCGACTCCGGGCCGTTCCGGGATCTGGCCACCCGCCTGCGCCGCCTCCAGGCGGCTGGGCTGCTGCAGGTGGGCATCCAGGGGGAGGGGGAGAGCGCCGTGCCGGTGCTCTCCCTGCGCCCCGCCCCCGCGGGGACGCTGGCAGCCGAGGCCGAGGCGGTGCGCGCCCTGCTGGGCCTGCCCGGCGGCTCAGGCCCCGTGGCCATCACCTCCGCGGGAGCGGCGGCGCCCGACGGTCCGTCCATCGTCCTGCGCGGCCGCTCGCTCCTGGGCGTCCTCTTCGCCCTGTCCCAGGGGGTGAAGGCACCGGTCCTCCACGAGGAGGCCGGCCTGGTCACCACCACCCGGGACGCGTTGGGGGAACGCTTCGAGTGGGATGTGGCCCTGGGCGGCCTGCTGCGCATCCGCGCCGCCGACGCGCCGCCCACCGGCGCGTTCGTGCAGGTCCCCTACCGCGGCCACTGGTTCTTCATCGAGGACAGCGAC
>JBFGDW010000302.1:0-4297 GCA_041580435.1 Candidatus Polarisedimenticolia bacterium
GCCAGGGAGGTGTGAGCCCGCCCCAGCTCGGCGGCGGTGAGCGCCTCCTCTCCCCGGTGGCGGTGAACGAAGTAGATGATCTGCCGGACCGACGAGAACGCCGCCAGCCCCAGCAGGAGGAGCAGCAGGCCCCGGCGCGCCCAGGGGGGGATCACGCGGCCCCCCGCCGCCGCCGCGCCCGGCCCCCTGCCGGTCTCAGATCCTGGCGCTCCACCAGCCCCAGGAGCCCGCCCGACAGCACCACCAGCAGGACGCCGTTGGCCGGCACCTGCAGCACCGAGCTGACACCGGCGTGCAGGAGGAGCCCCGCCACCCCCGCGACCAGGCCAGTGTGGAGGAACGGAGTGGTGCGCCCGCCGATGGCCCAGGGGCGCAGGACGGCGCTGGCCAGGAGAGCGGCGGCGGCCAGCGCCAGCAGCCCGCCCACGAGACCGGTGTCGCAGACGACCTCCAGGTACTCGTTGTGGGCCGTGGTCCACCAGGCTCTTCCCGGGGGAGCATGCTCCATGAAGGCGAAGCGGAACGTCCCCAGCCCCGCTCCCAGGACGGGGTAGGCGGCCAGGAGCTGCAGGCTGCGTTCCCACGCCTCCACACGCGCGGCAAAGGTGGGGGTGCTGGTCCCCTCGGCCAGCGTCCCCACCCGGGCCGCCACCTCGTCGGGCCCCACCCAGGCCACGAACCCCACCGCCAGCGCCAGGAGCGCCCCGAGCACCACCAGCTCCACCCCCCGCCTGCCGTGATAGGTGAGGAGCCCCGCCACCACCACCACGGACAGCCCCACAGCCAGCATGCCGCCCCGTGACAGGGAGTAGAACACGCCGCCGCCCAGAACCACCGTGGCCAGCGTGAGCAGCAGGAAGCGCGCCAGGCGCCCCTCCTGCCCTTCCCGGCCCTCCCGGCCCTCGCGCAGGCGGGCCAGCGCCGCCAGCGCCAGGCACAGCGCCAGCGGGAAGAGTGTGCCCGCGAAGGCGGCGTAGCTGTTGCGGTTGATGAACGGGCCGAACAGATCGGTGTGGACGGTCTCTCGCAGGCCGAACAGGCGGCCGGTGCCGCTGAGCTTCTGCAGGATCCCCAGCAGCGACACCGCGAATCCGGCCAGCACGGCCGTGAGGACCAGGCGGGCCAGGCGGGCGCGCGTGCGGTAGTAGCCGGCCACCGCCGCCAGCAGCGCCGCCAGGGCCAGCAGCAGGCGCAGGCGCTGCCAGGTCTCCCCCGGCGCGATGGACAGGGTCCGGGTCGCAGGTGCGGCGGGCGTGCCGGTGCCGGCGCCACCTGCAGCCTGGGCGGGGGATGCGCCGGCGCGCTCGGGGTCAGCCAGCGCCATCCAGGCAGCATCCTCCGCGGACATCGCGCCGGGCAGGTGCGGCCGCTGATCCTCCACCAGCCAGGGGACCAGATGGGGCGCGGCGAAGCGCCTCCCCTCGGCGTAGCCGGGAAGGGTGGCGGCGTAGAGGCGGTGCGCGCCGGGGCTGAGCTTCTCGATCCAGCCCGGGCCCAGCGGCAGCAGCTGCAGCCCCACCAGCAGCATGAACGCCGCCGCCGGCACCCAGAAGAGAGGCAGGCGCCGCCGCCCGGAGGCGCCCACCGCCACCGCCTCGGGATCGGTCTCGGGGCTCCAGGCCCAGGCCGCCAGGACCCCCACCGCCACCAGCTGCACCACCCCCAGGGCCCAGGGCTCCACGCCGCCGAAGGCCAGGGGGGTGAAGAAGAGCAGGAAGGTCACCCCCCCTTCCACCAGGAGGGTCCGTGCGCCGGTCAAGCCTCCCCCCCTGCCGGCGTGGAGCGCCTCACGGGGCGGCCAGGGCGAAGGTGTCGCCGCCGGGCTCGCTCCCCGGCCGGCGGGTCACTCCCCGGAAGGGCTGCGCGGCCAGGTGGCGCAGGACATGGAACACCGTCTCGACATCGCCCGCGGCGTTGGCCCCGGCGGCGATCTCCGCCGCCCCCTGGAAGCGCCCCGGCTCCCGGGCCAGGTGGGCCAGGATCCGCGCCTGCAGCCGGATCACCTCGCCGGCGGCCCGCTTTCCCGCCTCCACCCCTGGCTGGTGGTAGGCATTGATGCCGACCAGCGACGCGTACAGGCCCACCGTCCGCTCGAACAGGGCGATGATCGCCCCCAGCGTGGCGGCATCCAGCCGCTGGAGCGTCAGGGTGAGTGAGCCCCGCCCCTTCTCGAACAGCGCCTGGCGGGTCCCCAGCAGGAAGCCGTCCAGGTAGTCGCCGGCGGTCACCCCCGGCTCCACCTCAGCCGCCGCGTCCCCGCCATCCTCCAGGACGCGCACGAAGGTGACGAAGATGTCGTCGCGGCCGTCACGCAGCTGCTGCACGTAGGCGTGCTGGTCGGTGGACCCCTTGTTGCCGTAGACCGTCAGCCCCTGGTGCACCGTCCGCCCGCGCAGGTCCTTCTCCTTGCCCAGCGACTCCATGATGAGCTGCTGCAGGTAGCGCGACAGCCGCTCCAGCCGATCCCTGTACGGGAGCACCACCATCTGCCGGGCGCCGCGCCCGCCCGCCAGGTGGTGCCAGGCCAGGGCCATGCGCGCGGCCGGGTTGCCCGCCGCCGGCCGCGACCGGGTCCAGGCGTCCATCCGCCGCGCGCCGTCCAGAAAGGCGTCCACGTCGTGGCCCGCCAGGGCCATGGGGAGCAGCCCCACCACCGAGGTCTGGGACGTCCGGCCCCCGACCCAGTCGGGAAGGGGGAAGCGCCGCAGCCACCCCTCCGTCTCCGCCAGAACGTCCAGCTCCGAGCCCGGGCCGGTGACGGCCACCGCCTGGCGCGGGAAGGACCGTCCGGCGGCGCTCCAGGCGGCTCGCGCCGCCAGCATGCCGTTGCGCGTCTCCTTGGTGCCGCCTGATTTGGACACCACCACCACCAGCGTCCGCCCCAGGTCGTTTCCCAGTCGCTCCAGCGTGCGGGAGAATCCCTCGGGATCGGTGTTGTCCAGGCAGTGGAAGCGGAGCGGATCATCCGGCGTGGCCAGCACCGCGTCCGCCAGCTGCGGCCCCAGGGCCGAGCCGCCGATGCCGATGAGCAGCAGATCCCGGAAGTGCCCGCCCCCCGGCGGCGTCAGCCGGCCGGTCTGCACGTCGGCGGCGAAGGCCTTCACCGCCGCCACGGTGTCGCGGATGGCGGTCCCGGTGGCGGCGTCGGGGGCAAGGCCGGGATCCCGCAGCCAGTAGTGCCCCACCTGGCGCCCCTCGTCCGGGTTGGCCACCCCCCCCTGCTCCAGCGCGGCCATGGCGTCCAGCGCCGCCTCCAGGTCGGGGGGCGGGGCGGCGCCCTTTGGAGGATCCACCGCAGCCCGGCTCAGATCCAGGGCGATCCCCAGGCCGGCATCCTCCAGGTAGGCGGCGCGAAAGGCCTTCCAGTCCGGCGCGGCGGTCACGACCGGGCTCCGTCCAGGGCGCCCTCCGCCAGCAGCGCGCCGGCGAGGGCCCGCGCCGCCGCGTCGTGGCCTTCTGGGGTGGGATGGTCGTGGTCCAAAAAGCCCCCCGGGCCCAGACGGGCGAACACCGGCGCCAGGTCGATCACCGGCACGCCGGCGCGCCGCCCCCAGGCCGCCAGCCGCTCCTGCGGCCGCGGGGCCAGGTCCTCCGCCACCTGGAAGCGGAAGGGAAAGACCGCCACCCACAGCGGCACGCCCCGCCGGCGCGCCGCGGCAGCCATGGCATCCATCTCCGTCTCGGTGAGCTCCCACGCCGCGCGCACCTCCGGCGTGAGATCGGCATCGAACAGGCGGCGCACCGAGTACACCTCCCGGCGCCGCTCGCCGGCCAGCATGAGGGAGGTCACGAAGCGGTGGAACGCCGTGCGGCGCACCAGCCGCTGCAGCGGGCCCAGCGTCACCGTGGTGTCCACCCCGAGGATGGTGTTGCCGCCGCCGTAGGCCGCCAGGGTGTGGTAGCGCTCCACCACGTCGTTGAGGACGAACCCGAGAAGGACCAGGTCGGGCTCATAGGACCACCCCTCCGCCTCCAGCCAGGCCAGCTCCTGGAAGGTGGAGTAGCCGGGCACGCCGGCGTTGATCACCTCCACCCGCCGCCCCGCCTGCCGGACCAGGATCTCCTCCAGCCGGCGGGGGAAGGCCTGCTCCGCCTCCACCCAGTGGCCGAAGGCGACCGAGTCGCCCAGGCAGAGGATGCGAAACAGGCCGGGCGGCTTGGGGCGCGCCACCACAGGGCCACGGAAGCCCTGCTCGTTGAACACGTCGAAGCCGGCCTTCGGGCGCCAGATGAGGACCGGATCCGAGACGAAGTGGCGGTCGCGGAAGATGTGGTAGTCGCGCAGGTCCTCGGTCGA
>JBFGDW010000303.1:0-4293 GCA_041580435.1 Candidatus Polarisedimenticolia bacterium
CGCCATGCGTATCAGGCCGCCGGCCGCCGCCGAGGCCGAGCGGCGCCGCCGGCACCAGGCGGCGAAGGCGCCCAGCCCGGAGGCCAGAAGGGCCGCGCCGGTGCCGAACGAGAGCCCGGGGGACTCCACCTGCCCGCCGAGCCATGCGGCGGCCGCCAGGGACACAGCCAGGGCCAGGCCGCCTGCGGCAATCAGCCGGGCCAGGCGCCCCGGGCCCGGGGGACCCGTGGGGCGTACCTCTCCCGCCAGCAGCGCCGGCACCGGCAGGCGGGCCAGGCGGCGCGCGGCCATCCAGATGGTGATCAGGACCACCAGCAGGGAGATCACCGCCCCCGCCGCCAGGGAGGCCGGCTGCAGGTGCAGGTGCAGCTCCGACGAGCCCACCGCCGGGCGCCACCAGGTGCGCAGTCCGTGCAGGAGGAGCGCGGCGTAGCCGATCCCGCCGGCGGTACCCGCGGCGGCGCCGGCCAGGGCGAGCACTCCTCCCTCCCCCAGCAGGCGCAGGCGCACCTGCCGGAGCCGGTAGCCCAGCGCCAGCAGCAGCCCCACCTCGGCGGCCCGGCGCTCCACCCCCAGCCGGAAGAGCAGGCCCACCAGCAGCGCCGCCGACAGGATCAGGAAGAAGCTGAAGCCCAGGAAGAGCCCGGTGAAGTCGGTGGCGCCGGCGGCGGCTTCGAGCCCCTGGGCTCGCACCGGCCGCCACTCCAGGCCGAACGTGCGCAGGTCCACCTGCTGCATGAGGGCGCGGGTGAAGCCCCCGGCGGCGGCCTCGGCGCCCCCTTCCCCGGGTCCGGCGGCGAGCCGCACGCTGGTGAGGGTGCCGTGGCGCGTGCTCCAGAGGTGCGCTCCGGTGGCGGCGGCCGCGAACGCCTTGGGCGTGGCTCGGAAGGTGTCCCAGTACGCCTCGTCCCGGGGCCCCACCGCCGCCAGGTCCACCGGGAAGGGGGGATCCCAGGCCGAGATGTCGCCGGCGTCGCTGATCCCGGGGTACTCGGGGGTGAGGCCCGGGTCGGCGGCCAGTCCGGTCATGGCCACCACGCCCGCCACCCGGAACGAGGTGGTCGCCTCGCTCAGCTCCTCCCGCGGGCCGATGACGAAGTAGTCCAGCTCCACCACGTCGCCGGCCCGTGCCTGCAGGTCCTCGGCTGCCCAGGTGTTCAGCAGGATCTCGCCGTCGCCCAGGGCCGGCGCAGCCCCGCCGCCGGCCAGCTCCAGCACCGGGAAGGGCGGCTCCCACCGGGCGGTGTCCAGGGCGGCCACCACGGAGTAGGGCACCGATCGATCCCGCAGCCGGATGGCATTGGCCAGGTAGGTCTGCACGCCGCGCCACGCCAGGCCGGCGTCCTCCGCCGCACGCACCACGGCTCGCTCCACCACCGGCCGCAGCACCATCTCGGCGCTCTCCACCGCCACCACGTCCCCCGCCGGCCGCAGGCGCAGCCCCAGATCGCCCGGACGCAATCGGCCGCGCATCCAGGCCTCGGCCCCGTCCACCCCTGGCCCCACCGCCCCTTCGGGCAGGAGCAGGGCGTTGGCGCGCCCCGGCTGCTCAAGGAGCCGCTGCAGCTCCTGAAGCGCCAGGAAGGCGTTCAGGGGCACGGCCTGGTGCGGCGACAGGTGGAAGCGGCCCGCTCCGGCGTCGGGGACCACCGCCGCCACCGTCAGGCGGGCCCGGCCGGTGACGTCCTCGGGATCGCGCCGCCCCAGCAGCGAGTCGCGGGGGATCTCCCCGGGACGCTGGAACGACACCAGGACCTCGTCGCCGGGAACGGCGCCCAGCTCCGCCGCCAGGGAGGCGTTGAGCGCCACCGGCGGGAAGAGGGACCCCTCCGGGCGGCGCAGGGCGAAGCCGGGACGCGCCTCCGCCGCCTGGCGCAGCGGCTCGCCGCCGGCCCCTGGGAACAGGTCGAGGAAGCGCCCGTCGATGCCGTGCACCTGCACCGACGCCGCCCGCCGGCCACTGGCGGCGTGGCGGGCCGAGGCGGCCACCCGGATGATGGGCACCGCCTCCTCCCCGGCCAGGCTCGTGTCCAGGAAGCGCGGCGCCTCAAGCGCCGTCTCCACCCGCCCCAGCCGCTCCAGGGTCAGGGCCCGCAGGCTCCCCCGCACCGAGTCCCCCACCACCAGGGCCCCGGTGAGCACCGAGGTGGCCACGGCGGCGGCCAGGGCCACGGCCGCGTTCAGGCGCCAGGCGTGGATCAGTCCGCGGAGCACCGGCCCTCCACCAGCTCCATCCGGCGGGGCAGGCGCGCGGCCAGCTCCAGGCTGTGGGTCACCACCACCAGGATGTTGCGCGCCTCGGCGTGCAGCTCCAGGAGCAGCGAGCCCACCGCCTCGGCGGTGGCCCGGTCCAGGCTGCCGGTGGGCTCGTCGCACAGCAGCAGGCGCGGCGCATGGAGCAGCGCCCGGGCCACCGCGGTGCGCTGCCGCTCGCCGCCGGAGATCTCGGCCGGACGGTGATCCAACCGGTGGGACAGCCCCACCCGTGAGAGGAGCTGGCGGGCCCGCTCCTCCACGCCTGCCGCGCGCCCGGGCGACGCCCAGGCCGGCACCAGCACGTTCTCCAGCACGCTGTACTGGGGCAGGAGGTGATGGTCCTGGAACACGAAGCCGATGGTCCGGTTGCGGAAGGCCGCCAGCTCCGGCTCCGGCAGGGCGTGGGGCTCCTGCCCACCCAGGCGGATGCGCCCGGAGGTGGGCCGGTCCAGGGTGCCCAGCAGGTGGAGGAGGGTGCTCTTCCCCGAGCCCGAGGGGCCGGTCACCGCCAGCGCCTCGCCGTCATCCAGCCGGAAGGTGATCCCCCGCAGCACCTCCACCGGACCGGTGCCGCCCATGAAGCTCTTGGTGAGATCCTCGACCTGCAGGCCCGCGCTCACGCCCCTTCCCCGTCCAGCCGGGCGACCATGACGGGAGGGATGGGGACCGCCTCGAAGGTGCCGTCGGAGGACACGGCGCAGCAGACGGCGGTGGACTCGCCCCGGGCGATCTCCTCGCCGTCCCGCCGGAAGGTGAAGCTGTAGGTCACCGAGGTGCGCCCCCGGCGGGCCATGGCCACCACGATCTCCAGCTCATCACCGTAGCGGGCCGGCCGGGCGTACTCGCAGCGGACGGCCACCCGTGGCCAGCTGATGCGCCGGCCGTCCACCTGGGTGTCGATCTCGATGCCCCGGGCGCGGAGGTAGGCGTGCTCGGCCGTTTCCATGTAGACGAAGTAGCGGGAGAAGTGGACCACCCCCCCCATGTCGGTGTCCGAGAACTCCACCCGCCGCCGGGCGATGAAGCCGCTCATCTGCGGTCCTCCCTCAGGCCCGCACCTGCCGGTAAAGCTCGGCAGTGCGGCTGGCCATGACGTCGTCGTTGAACTGCCGGCGCACCGCCTCCTGGCCGCGGCGCCCCAGCTCCCGCCGCCCGGGGGCGTCGGACAGCAGCCCCTCCAGGGCCTCCACCAGGGCCGGCACCGACCCAGGTTCGAACAGGACGCCCCCTCCGGTCAACTCCAGCATCTCGGGGAACGACCCGTGGGCCGGCTGCACCACCGGCGTGGCGTTGGCCAGCGCCTCCAGCACGTAGAGCCCCTTGGGCTCCCGGTAGGTGGCCGGTACCGAGAGGACGTCGGCGCGGCGCAGGAAGGCCAGCTTGGCCTCCCGGTCCACCTCCCCCAGGTAGGCGAAGCTGTCGGCCAGACCCCAGGCCCCGATCTCCTCGGTGATGCTCCGGGCGTAGTCCCGGTCCCGGGCCCCCAGGTAGCCCGCCGCCTCCAGGCGCACCCGGCCGGTCCCCAGGCGCCGGGTGATCTCCCGGAACGCCTCGGCCAGGAGGTGGAGCCCCTTCTCGGGGCAGATCCGGGCCATGTAGCCGATGACGAGGGGGCCATCCCCCCGCTCCTCCCGGGGCGCGCCGTGCCCCTGCAGGTTGAGCCCCAGGGGCACCTGGTGCATCCGCTCCCGGGGAACGTCCAGGAGTCCGGCCATCTCCCGGGCATAGTCCCGGCCGGGGGCGATGAAGGCGTCGGCGTCTTGCGAGCGCTGCCTGAGCTGCTCCAGCACCTGCTCCCGGTCCGGCGCGGCCATGTCGTGGATGAACAGCTCCTCCCCCTGCACCGAGCAGACCACAGGGCATCCCAGGGCCTCGCGGATGGGGCCCGCCATTCCCAGCAGCAGCGAGTTGGACAGGTGCACCACGTCGGGCCGGAACGTGTCCCGCAGCCAGCCCACCAGCTTGTGCAGCTCCTTGCGCTGGTGTCCCTCCTCCCCCCTGAGCATGGAGAGGGTCAGCGCGCTGAGCTCGGCGGCG
>JBFGDW010000304.1:0-4258 GCA_041580435.1 Candidatus Polarisedimenticolia bacterium
ATCGCCCTGCTGGGAAACAACTTCACCGATCAGCGGGCGGTTGAGGTCGGCCTGGTCCACGAGATCCACGGGGCCGAGGGGTTCGAGGTGCACTGCCTGGCCCGGGCCCGGGAGTTCGCCGAGATGGACCTTGCCGCGTTCGCCATCACCAAGAAGTACCTGCGCTCCACGGCGCTGGAGCGGATGCGGGTGGGTGACTCCCCCTACCGCCGGGAGTTCCTGGACTGCTGGTTCGCCCGGGAGACGCGCGGCCGGATCGAGGCCATCGTGGAGGGCCTCCGGAAGGGGTGACGGGGCGGCTGGCGGCGCCCCCGCCCCGGCCCTACCTTGGACGGTGGAGGTCGCCCATGTCCAAGGAGAGTCCAGGGAAGGTCGTGTGGGCCATCTGTCCCGTGCAGGACTGCAACTTCGCCCTGGAGCACGATCCGGACGAGAGCTTCTACTGTCCCACGTGCGAGATGGAGATGATCACCAAGTGCCCCTCGTGCAAGACCCCCATCACCGAGGAGGAGCTGGAGGTCTGCGAGGCGTGCGGGCAGTCGGTCAAGGACTGAGGGGGCGGATCCGCGGGCGCAGGAGCTGATGGGCCCGGCGCAGCGCCGCCTCCACGTCCCCGGGCCGGGCCCCGCGGGCGAACAGGAACCCCAGGTAGCGGTCGCCAGCCGGGAGCGGCTCCACCTCCTGTCCCGGTGCCACGGTGATGGTGATCTCCTCGATCCCCGGCACCTGGCGCGCCGTGTCGGCGCCATCGACCCCCTCCAGGACGCCGTGCTCGGGCACCGGCAGCATGTAGACCCCGGCGGCCGAGGCCTCCCGCCTCGGTCCAGCCACCGGCAGGCCGCAGGCGTGGCGCAGCATCAGCTCCTCCAGCGACATGCCCGTGCCAAACCGCAGCGCCCGGGAGCAGAGGCCACCGATGGTCCGGGCCGCCACCTCCACCACCCACACGCCGGAGCTGTTGAGGCGCAGCTCGGCGTGAACGGGCCCCTCCTGCAGCCCCAGGGCGCGGGCGGCGTCGGCAGCGCAGCGGGCGACCGCATCCTGGACCCGGGCCGGCTGCCGCGACGGGGTCACGTAGATCGTCTCGGGGAAGTAGGGCCCCTCCAGCGGATCCGGCTTGTCGAACAGGGCCAGGGTCTGAAGCTCGCCGCCGGTGAGCAGCCCTTCCAGGGCCACCTCCGCGCCGGGGATGTACTCCTCCACCAGGACACCCCCGGTGCCGGGGGTCCAGGCGCGGCTGGCCCGGGCCAGGATCTGGAAGGCCCGCGCCACGCCCCGGTCCAGTTCCTCCGGCGTGTCCGCCCGGATGACGCCGCGGCTGGCCGACAGTGTGGTGGGCTTCACCACCCAGGGCGGGCGCAGGAGCTTCTGCGCCTGGCGGCTGTCCTCGGGCCCCTGGCACTCGATCCACGCCGGCGCGGGGACCTGCGCGGCGCGGAGGCGGCGGCGCATCTCGGCCTTGTCGCGCGTGGCCGCCGCCGCGGCCACGGTGTTGTGGCGCAGCCCCAGCGCCGCGGCGATGGCCGCCGCCGGCACCACTCCATCGTCATCCACGCCCAGCACCGCGTGCAGCGGCCGGGAGGCGGCGAATGCCACGGCCTGCCGGGCGGCGGCACCGGGATCCTGGAACGAGATGGTCAGGTTGTGGGCGGGAGCGGCGCCGGCCAGCGCCTGGGGCACCGGCGTGCCGATCACCACCTCCACGCCGGCCGCCTCCCCGGCGCGCAGGAAGTCGGTGGCCCGGTAGGTGCTGGGCGACATGAGAAGGAGAGCGGTCTTTCCCGAAGGCTTTCCTGGGAGGGACATGGCACCACGAGAGCAGCCCGGATCGCCCCCGGTCCGGGCCGGCCGGCGCCGCCGGCCAGGCACCCACCTTACGCCCTCCACCCTGCCCTGGCAACGCCCTGCAGCGCGGCAGGGCCTGCGGGTCCCATGGACTATCCTCCCGGAGCCCTGCCATGAGACGATCCGGTCCCAGCCTGGCGGCGGCGCTGCTGGCCATGCTCCTGGCCCTGGCCGGGGCGGCGTGCGGGAGGGGGGGACGCGAGCCGCAAGTCTGGTCGCCCCCGCGGCCGGCGCCGGCACCCGAGGCCCCCCGGCGCCCCCAGAAAGTGCGGGGCCAGGAGGGGCTGGCCTCCTGGTACGGGAAGAAGTTCCACGGCCGCACCACCGCCAGCGGTGAGCGCTACGACATGCACGCCCTCACCGCGGCGCACCGGACCCTCCCATTCGGCACGCGCGTGCGGGTCACCAATCTGGCCAACGGGCGCAGGGTGGTGGTGCGGATCAACGACCGGGGACCGTTCATCAGGGGCCGGATCATCGATCTGTCCTACGCCGCCGCCCGGCAGGTGGGGATGGTCCAGGCTGGCGTGGCCAGGGTCCGCGTGGAGGTGCTGGGATGAGCGATGAGAACGTGGAGGGGCGGGTGCTGGAGGTGCTGGACCGGCTAGGGGTGCCCTACGAGCGCATCCCCTGCGACCCCGACCTGGCCGACACCGCCTCGTTTTGCCAGCACTACGGCTACCCGGAGAGCCACTCGGGCAACACCATCCTGGTCGCCTCCAAGAAGGAACCCAGGGTGTACGCGGCCTGTGTGGTCCGGGCCTCGGCCCGCCTGGACGTGAACCGGAAGGTGCGCCAGCTCCTGGGCGGCCCCAAGCTCTCCTTCGCCTCCCCCGAGGAGACCACCGCCGTCACCGGGCAGCTCATCGGCGGCGTCACCCCCTTCGCCCTGCCGGCCGGGCTGCCCCTCTACGTGGACGAGGGGCTCATGCCCCTGGACTATGTCATCCTGGGAGCCGGGAGCCGCTCGGCCAAGATCAAGATCGCGCCGGAGGTGTTCCGCCGGCTGCCGGGGGCGGAGATCGTGAGCGGACTGGCGCTCGAGCGCGCCTGAGCCCTGGACCGGACGGCGGCGGGAGACACAGTGGCGGAGACAGCGGCCAGGGAGAGGGCGGTGGGAGGGGTGGCGGTCATCCTGGCCTGCGGCCTGCTGCGCACCCCGTACGCCAAGACGGCCCACGGGCTCATCCGCGGTCCGAGCCGTTACCGGGTGGCGGCGGTGGTGGACCGGGACTGCGCCGGCGCCGATGCTGGCCAGATCCTGGACGGCCGGAGCCGTGGCATCCCGGTGGTGGCGAGCCTCCGCGACGCCCTGGACCTGGGTCCGCCGGCCCCCGATCACTGCGTGGTGGGGGTCGCCACCGCAGGCGGCCGCTGGCCCGCGCCGTTGCACGGGGAGCTGCGGGCCGCCGCCGCCGCCGGCTTGACGCTGGTCAATGGCCTGCACCAGCAGCTTGCCGACGACCCGGAGCTGGTGCGCCTGGCCGCTGCCGCCGGCGGGCGCCTGCTGGACCTCAGGCGGCCGCGTCCGGCCCGGGAGCTGCGCTACTGGACCGGCGAGGCGCTGTCCCTGACCTGTCCCAGGGTCGCCGTCCTCGGGACCGACTGCGCCGTGGGGAAGCGGACCACCTGCACGCTGCTGCGTGAGGCGCTCCGGGCCCGGGGCTGGAAGGCGGAGATGATCTACACGGGCCAGACCGGCTGGCTGCAGGGGATCGCCCACGGCTTCATCCTGGACGCCACCCTCAACGACTTCGTTCCGGGCGAGCTGGAGGGCGCGGTGCTGGCCTGCGCACGGGACACCGCCCCCGACGTGATCCTCATCGAGGGGCAGTCCAGCCTGCGCAACCCCTCCGGCCCCTGCGGCGCCGAGATCCTGCTGTCGGCCGGCGCACGCGGCGTCATCCTCCAGCATGCGCCGGCACGGCGCGTCTTCGAGGGGCTGGAGACGCTCGGCCTGTCCATCCCCTCCCTCAAGGAGGAGATGGCGCTGATCCGGCTTCTGGGCGCCCGGGTCTGGGCAGTGACCCTGAGCCACGAGGGGCTGACGCCCGAGCAGGCCGAGGCGGCGCGCCTGCGCCTGGGGAAGGACCTGGGCGTGCCCGTGGCCACGCCCCTGCTCGAGGGGGTGGAAAGGGTGGCCGATGCCGTGGAGGCGCGCCTGGAGGCGGGCCCGCCTTGAAGATCACCCGGGTGGAGACCTGGCGGCGCCGGGTCGGGCTGACCCAGCCCTACTCCATCTCTCGCGGCTTCATCGACGCAGCGGATCTGTTCTTCGTCCGCCTGCATGCCGGCGGCGAGGGGACAGGGCACGGGTCCGCCACGCCGTCGCCGGACGTCACCGGCGAGGCGCTGGAGGCGTGCGCCGCCGCCCTGGCCCCGGCGGCCCTGAGCTGGCTGGAGGGGGAGGCGG
>JBFGDW010000305.1:0-4240 GCA_041580435.1 Candidatus Polarisedimenticolia bacterium
CCCGCTCCGCCTCGTCCAGGAGGCGCATGAACTCAGGCGACTCCACCCCGGGCAGGCTGGCCGCCATCCCCTCCCGGAGGTCCTCGCCCAGGTTGCGCAGCTTGATGCTCCCCGACTCGCCCGTCTGCAGCAGGAATCCGGGCAGCCGCACCAGGTTCTCCACCACTCCGGTGGACAGCGCCTCCAGGGTCTCCTCGGTGGGGGCGCCATCCACAAAGTCCAGGCGGTATTCCTTGACCGTGGGCGTGCCATCTCCCGGCGCGGCCGGATCCAGGCGGGCGAAGTCAGGCAGGATGATCTTCATGGACCAGGTGTCCTTCTCCCCTTCCTCCCCCTCCCGTGCGGACCGCTCCTCCTGGCGCGGCTCGGGCTGGGGAGGAGCCGCAGCCCGGGGGGACGGGACCGGCGGCGGGGGCGGCACGGGCCGGCCCCCGGCCGGGCGGGGCGGCGGGGCCGGCGGCGCCATCCCCGGCACGAACTCCAGGTCCGAGAAGAGGCTCCAGCGATCGCTCACCTGCTGCTGCATGGCCTGGGCGACACGGGCGCTGGCCTGCCGGTCCAGCGGCCTGCCGGCATCCAGCTCCTGAAGCTCCGGCAGCTCGGTCACATCGGCCACCCGGCGCTGGATCTCGGTGTTGAGGCTGGAGACCCGGGCCTGGATGTCGGCGGCGGCGGCGCGGCTGTCCCGCTGCACCAGCATGCGCAGGGACGAGATGGAATTGGTGTAGGAGATGAACGTCAGCGCCGCCAGCGGCACCACCGACACCAGCAGGAAGATCAGGATGAGCTTGGTCCGGACGCTCATGGGCTCGCGTTCTTCATACGGGCGGGATCGACGGCAGGTTTCGGCGCCCTGGGCTCCATGCCCATCTCCCGCATGAGGCTGTAGGCACCCTCCACGACCTCCAGTGTCCACAGCATGGCGCGGATGTCCACGGCGATGTGGCGGGCCCGCGACGGGTCGTAGAGGGCGTCGCCCACGATGTTCTCGAACACCCGGTCGAAGTTGAGGCCCACCATACGGCCGCGACCGTCCAGCACCGGGCTGCCGGAGCTGCCTCCGGTTGTGTCGCCGTCGGCCAGGAAGCAGAGGGGCACGCTGTCCAGGCTCGCCTGGCGCCAGCGCCCGGGGGCCAGCTCGGTGGCGGCGCGCCGGAACGGGCCGGGAAGGTCGAAGGGGGGCACGCCGGTCTCCTTGTCCAGCAGCCCGGCCAGCGACGTCTGCGCCGCCTGCCACGGGCCGCCGCCTGGAGCGTAGCCGCGCACGCTGGCGAAGGCCAGGCGCAGCGTGCGGCTGGCGTCGGGGTAGTCCGCTTCCCCGCCGGCCCGGAGCAGGTCCATGTACGGTGGCAGCCAGCGCAGGAGGGCGCCCTCCCGCGCCTCGCGGCGGGCCTCCATGGCCTCGAACTCCGGCTCCAGGCGCAGGGCCAGGTCCAGCATGGCATCACCGGCCTCCGCTAGCTCCTCCCGGCCCAGGTCCAGCGCCGCCAGCCGCTCCTCCGTGCGGTCCAGGCGCGAGCCGGCGTGCAGCCGCTGCGCCCACTCCGCCAGGGCCGGGCCGGCCGGCCGGGCCTCCGGCTCCCCCGCGCCCGGCAACCCCGCCTGCGCCAGCAGCCGGCGCCCCTCGGCCCGCTCCAGCAGCATGCGCACTGCCCCGGCCAGGGCCATGGCCCCCGCCCGGGGGTCCAGCTCCTTCTGGACGGCGGTCAGCCGGGCAGCCAGCCGCTCCCGGTCCCGATCCCGGTGCCCGTCCCGGCGCTGTTGATCGGGAAGCTCCCGCTGCGCCGCGTGCTCCACCACGGTGCGGGCGATGGCGAGGAGCGGGACGGCGTCCTCCAGGTGCTTCAGGAGCAGGTCCCGCTCCGCCGCCGGGCCGGGCCGGTACAGCGCCTCCAGCTGCTCCAGAACCTCCTCCAGCTCGGCGGCCCGGCGGGGATCGCTGGCTGCCAGCCGCGCGCGCAGGGCGGCCTCCCGGCGGCGGCGGTGAGCGGCCACCTCCGCCTCGGCCAGCCCGGCCAGCATCCCCTCCAGCCGCTTGCGGCGGTTCTCGGCCCGCCGCCGCGCAGGCGCCACGGCCAGGGCGGCCTCCTCGCCGGCCGCGGCGGCTGCCTCCAGCTCCGCAAGGTGCCACACCAGGAGCTCCAGGCGCAGCGGATCGGCGAACCCCTGGCGCTCCTCCACCGCCGCCGCCGGCAGCCAGCGCCAGGTGCTCCCCGGATACCCCAGGACCAGAAGCGCATCCCCGGGACGCACACCCCGGGGCGACAGCTCCAGGAACTCAGGGGGGCGGTAGGGACGGTTCCCGGTGGCCGGGGCCGCCGGCGCGCCACCCTTGCTCACGTAGGCCCGCAGGAAGGCGAAGTCGCCCGAGTGCCTCGGCCAGCGGTAGTTGTCCACCTCCCCGCCGTAGCGCCCGAAGGCGTCGGGTGGAGCGTAGACCAGCCGGAGGTCCCGCAGCTCCAGGTATGCGTGCAGGGTCGCGCGCAACCCCCCGTGTTCGGAGACAACCTCGCAGCGGGTGCCCTGGGGCTGCTCGCACGCGTCCACCAGGTCGTTGGCGGCGCGGCGCCAGGCCCGGGCTCGGTCCCCGTCGTTTGACACTCCGTCCAGCGCCGCGTTCAGCCTGGCCGTCACGTCGGTGACCGCCTGCAGCACCTCGGCACGCTCGCCCGTGACCGGCAGCTCGTCGGCCCAGCGCCGCGCCAGGAAGCCGTCGCGCAGGCGGTTGGTGTCCGGTGTGCTGTGCTGCTGCAGGGCGCTGACCACGCAGTGGTGGTTGGTGGCGATGAGACCGTCCTCGCTCAGGAAGGCCCCGGTGCAGCCGCGCAGCCGCACCACCGCCGCACCCAGGCCGCCGCCGGCGCCGTCCCAGATCGCCGTGGCAGGCAGGCGCAGTCCCCGCTCCCGCCACCCCTCCCAGCGTCCGGCGGGGAGGTCATCCACCGGCCACATCCCCTCGTCGGCGCCGGCGGGGCCGGCGAGGGAGAGGCACAGAAGCGCCGTGACGGCGCCTGCCAGGGGGGTCGGTGGCGGCATGCTCAGCCTCGGTGTGGCGGCTCGACGATGCTACCACGGCCCCGGCGCCGGGGTGCGGTAGACCACCATCCGGGACGCGCCGGCCGAGGACCGCACCTCCACCCGCGCCTCGAAGACCGGCCGCAACGCCGGGTCCCCGGCCAGGGCGGGAAACCAGCCTGGGTAGATGGCCACGTGGGTGATGCCCCGCTCCTGCAGCAGGGCGCGGATGCGCGGATCGCGCCGGTCCGGATCGGGCTCGTCCCGGAACAGCCGCGCCACCTCCGGGGTGACCAGGCCGATGAGGTCGGTCACCACGCATCCCGACAGGACGCCCATGGCGCCGATGTCGTGGGTGGCCACGTGGCAACCCGGCCCGGCGCGGGCCGCCAGCCACCGCCCCACCTGCTCGTGCTGGGCGCGGATGTTCTGCACGTCCCAGGCGAAGGTCCGCGACCAGGCCTGCAGGCCGCTGGCGGCGCCCAGCAGGGCCGCGGCCAGCAACAGCGCCGCCGCCGCCAGCGGCACGGCGGCCCGCCACGGAGTGGCCGGCTGGCCGCCCCCCCCTTGCCCGGCGATCCACCGCACCCCCAGGTGCCGCGCCAGGAGCCGGGCGGCGGCCACGGCGCCCACGGCGGCCAGCACCGACACCATGGGGATGAGGGGCATGTTGTAGCGGCCGTGATGGCGCAGGTTGGGAGCGATGATCGCCGCCGCCAGCGGGAAGGCGGCGACCCAGGCCACCGGCAGCAGCTGGCGCGGATCGCGCCTGCCCGCCGCCACGCCCCAGGCCAGCGCCAGCATGCCGGCGGCGGCCAGCGCCGCCGCCACCGGGTTGTCCACCACCAGCTGACGCACCGTGCTGGCCACGAACCGTCCGTCGGGGAAGGCCAGCCCGCCCCGATTGGGGGTGAAGGTGGAGGGGAGCGGGCTGCCGCCGCTCCACAGGCAGAACAGGATCCAGGGGAGCACCGGCGCCAGCGCCACAGCCAGCGGGCGCAGGAGCATTGGGCCCCATGGCTCGCCGCGGTCACGATGCCGGAGCAGGATCAATCCCAGTCCGGCCAGCAGGAAGAGGGCTCCTTCGGGCCGCGCCAGCAGGGCCAGGCCGGCCAGCAGTGGCCACGCGCGCCCCGCGCCCTCTTCCCGGGCCGGGCCCAGGTAGCTCAGGGCGGCGGCCAGCGTCAGCGCGGCGAAGAGTGCGACTTCCATGCCCGAGAGCGCC
>JBFGDW010000306.1:0-4151 GCA_041580435.1 Candidatus Polarisedimenticolia bacterium
AGAGTCTGCATGTCTTCCAGTTCCAAGCTGCCCCCCAGCGGGTTCAGCCGCTTCGACCTGCGCCCCGAGCTGCAGCGTGCCGTTGCCGCCATGGGCTTCACCGCACCCAGGCCCATCCAGGAGCAGGCCATCCCGCCGGCCCTCGAGGGCCGCGACGTCCTGGGCCTGGCCCAGACCGGCACCGGCAAGACCGCCGCCTTCGCGCTTCCCGTGCTGCAGCGGCTCCTGGTCCACCGCAAGCCGGGGCCCCGCGTGCTGGTGCTGGCGCCCACCCGGGAGCTGGCCAGCCAGATCCGCGCCGAGATCCAGTCCCTGGCGCGCCACACGCCAATCCAGGTCGCCATGGTGTTCGGCGGCGTCTCGGCGCGGCCACAGATCACGGCGCTGCGCGCCCGGCCCGACATCCTGGTGGCCTGTCCCGGGCGCCTGCTCGATCTCATGGCGCAGGGCGCGGTGCGTCTCGGTGCCATCGAGGTCCTGATCCTGGACGAGGCCGATCACATGTTCGACATGGGGTTCCTGCCCGACGTCCGGCGCATCCTGGCCGCCCTGCCCCCACGGCGCCAGAATCTCCTGTTCTCGGCCACCATGCCCAGGGAGATCCGCAGCCTGGCGGACGCGGTTCTCCAGAACCCGCAGGTGGTGGAGCTCAACCGGGAGCGGTTGCAGACCATCGAGCACGCCCTCTATCCGGTGGAGGACCGGGACAAGCTCGGCCTGCTCGGCCGGATCCTGGCCGAGAAGGACTTCACGTCGGCCATCGTGTTCACCCGCACCAAGCACCGCGCCCGGCGCCTGGCCCAGCAGCTCGACCGCAGCGGGCACCGGGCGGTGGCCCTGCAGGGGAACATGTCCCAGAACCAGCGTGACCGCGCCATGAGCGGCTTCCGGAAGCGCCAGTTCGACGTCCTTGTGGCCACCGACATCGCCGCCCGGGGCATTGACGTGGAGCGCGTCTCCCACGTCATCAACTACGACATGCCCGGCACCGCGGACGCCTACACCCACCGCATCGGCCGCACCGGCCGGGCTGAGAACGAGGGCCGCGCCTACACCATGGTGACCCACGACGACCGGGAAATGGTGCGGGAGGTGGAGCGCCGGATGGGAGGGCCCATCACCCGGCGCCGTCTGGAGGGGATGGAGACGAGCCCCCTTGCGCCGGCGCAGGCCGGCGGCGAGGGGCCGCGGAACGCCGCCCGCAGCCCGGTGGTGGACAGCCGCCGGGCCGGCCTCGTGCGCCGTCGCCAGCAAGGGCCGCGCCGCCGGGGGGTGCGGCGCGCGTCCTAGGCTGCCAGGAACCCCGCGAGCTTCTCGGCCACGGCCTCCAGGAAGCGGCGGTCCTCCTCGCCGAAACCGCTCTTCCGATCCGAGTCGATGTCGATCTCGCCCACCGGCCGGCCGCTCACGCGGATGGGAACCACGATCTCCGAGGCGGTCTCGATGCTGCACGCCAGGTAGCGGGGGTCGGAGTGGACGTCATCCACGATGATGGTGTCGTCAGCGGTGATGGCAGCCCCGCAGATCCCCTCGCCCACAGGGATGCGGGCGTGAGGGGTGGGGCGCCCCAGGAAGTTGTGCAGGATCAGGTCGTCCCCCTGCACCAGGTAGATCCCCACCCAGTCGTAGCCGTCGATTTCCTCGTGCAGCACCGTGACCACGTCCCGCAGGGTCTTGTCCCGGTCCTTGCCAGCGGACCAGATGGCCTCCAGGCGCTGCTGCGCCGCGCGGATCTGGCCGGCGCGGGTGGTCTTCTTGCTGGTCAACATCCTTCCCCTTCCGACCCGGCAGGAACTCATCCAGATGCCATACGGCCCCCGCTCTGGCCGGGGGCCGTGTGGTACTCTCAGCAGGATAGAGGCTTGCGGGGCGTCATGCAATGAGGCCCTTCAATCACGGGAATCTCCTTGATCGACTTCCGGCCCGATCCCCGCTATCAGAGGTACTGGCGCCTGTTCCGCTCCGGCCGCTTCTGGGACGCCCACGAGGTCCTGGAGGAGCTCTGGCTGGAGAGCCGGGAGCCAGACAAGGTGTTCTACCAGGGACTCATCCAGGTGGCCGCGTCGCTGCACCATCTGGCGCGGGGGAACATGCACGGCGCCGACAAGCTGGCCCGCACCGCCCGGGAGAAGCTGGCGCCGTTCGGCACGGCCTACCGCGGCCTTCAGATCGAGTCGCTGCTCATGGGCCTGAGCACCTGCCGCGAGGACGCACGCGTGAGCGTGGACGCCGAGGGGCGGGTCGGCGACGTCCGCCCGCGCATCCCCCGGGTGGACCTGGCCTATGGCCTCGATCCGGAGTCCACAAGTGACTGAGGAACGCGGTTTCACCCGGGTCGCCGATGTGGACGAGATCCGCGAGGGGCGCGGACACGGCGTCTTCGTCGATGGATTGCGTGTCGCCGTCTTCCGCCGGGGGGGGGAGTTCTTCGCCGTTGCCGACCGCTGCCCCCACATGGGTGCCTCCCTGAGTGAAGGGCGCTTCGCCCGCGGCGTCGTGCAGTGCCACTGGCACGGCTGGCGCTTCGACGTGCGGACGGGCCGATGCGAGCAGAAGGCCTGGGCGAGGCTGGCCCTTTACGAAGTCCGGGTGGAAGGGCGCGACGTGCTCCTGCGTCCGCGCCCGCCGGCCAGGTCCGAGCCGGAGCCGGAGGAGGAAGACTGGGTGACCTGGCAGCCTCCGGCCGACGACGAGCCCGGAACGTCCTGAGACCTCTCCAGCACCTCCGCGCACGGAGCCCAGTCCCTTGGCACTCAACCCCCATATCTACCTGGTCCCGCACTTCCCCGGACTGCTGCGCGCCGCCGCCTCGGGGCGTGAGCCGTCCATCATCGGCGCGCTGTCCGATCTCGGTGGCCGCCTGCGCGCCTCCGGCGCCGAGGTCGTGGTCATCCTGTCGGCTGGCTGGGACGAGGAGGGGCCCTTCCAGGTGGACAACGGCGGGCGCCACAAGACCCTCCTGGACTTCCACGGCGTCCATATCGACCTGCGCTACACCTGCGACGGGTGGGCGGACCTGGCCAACGCCCTGCACGAGAATGGCCTGGCCAACGGGTTGCCGGTGGAGACGGTGCATCGCGGGATGGATCACTCCGCCGCGGTGCCAGCCAGCCTCCTGTTCCCCGGGGCCGACCGGCGCTTCGTCCCTCTGTCCTGCAGCCAGCGGTCGCGCCAGGACTACCTCACATGGGGAGCCGTGGTGCGGGAGACCTGCCGCGGCGCCGGAGCCGAGTGCGTGATCCTGGCCGGCGGCTCTCTCTCCTGCGACCCCCGGGGCCATGCCGCCGGCCGGGATGATGCCGCAGGCGCCGAGCTCGACGGCCAGGTGCTGTCCAGGCTGGAGGCGGGCGACTGGGACGGCCTGGCGGCCCTGCCGACCAGCCTGATGGAGACCGGCCACGCCCACGCCGGCCTCCGGCACCTCTGGTTTCTGGAAGGGGTGCTGGGCGCGCCCCGTCCAGGACGCGTGCTGGACCACCACCGCCTGCCCGGAGTCGGATCGGCGCTGGTGGAGTTCACGCTGCCTGGCGCCTAGGCCACCTGTTTCGCGTCACTGAACCCGCACGGCGAAGCCCACGTCGAAGGTGTTGCCTGGCGGCGCGTTGCCCAGCGTTCCCGTGAACGTCCAGCGAATGTGGGTCACGTTGCGGTCGAAGCCGGCCGGGGCCCCGCCGCCGCCGCTGATGGGCGTGTAGGCGTAGGTCGTGCCTCCATCGCCGGAGTAGCCCACACTGGCGCCGAGCCCCGAGGAGCCGGCGCTGAACGAGGCCGAGCCGATCTGGAAGTCGGTCGCGGCCGGGATCTGATCCACGGTGACCAGGGCGAAGGCGGCCACCGGACCGGAGTTGGTGTGGGTGATGGTGTAGCTCACCAGGTCCCCGGGAGCCGCCGACGGGGCGCTGGCCGACTTCACCAGCGTGACGTCCGGCCCGGTGACCGCGGTGGAGGCCGTGGTACTGCCCGGGCCGCCCGTGGAGGTCCGCGCGTCGGCGTAGAGGGTGAGGAGCACATCGCCGGCCAGCACCAGGAAGACGCCATCGCCGGCGGTGCCAGGCCCGGCGCCGAAGACCGTGGCGATGGCTGCCGTGAAGACGCCGGTGGAGGGCCCGGTCTCGGTGTAGAGCCGCGTCTCCGTCTCGCCGGTGGTGAGG
>JBFGDW010000307.1:0-4112 GCA_041580435.1 Candidatus Polarisedimenticolia bacterium
ATCGGTGTTCGACCAGACTCTGGAGTTCGTCTACAGGAACGGGATCGACTTCATCGTGGCCAACATCATCCAGCCGTACCCGGGCACGGGGACTTTCCAGGACGCCGTGGCGGCCGGCGAGATGCTGCCCTGCACCGCCAGCCCGACCGATTCCGACATCGCCATGGATTACAACTGGCCGCTGTTCGACGGTGCCCACGTGCTGGTGCGGCCGCACCGGATGACCGAGGACGAGCTGCAGCAGGGGTACTACTACTTCCTGAAGGAGGCGTACTCGCTGCGGGGGATCTCACGCCGGTACCGCCTGGAGGCCCTGGGGCCCGCGGGCTTCCCGGGCCACTTCGCCCGCAACTACCTGGTCAGCCGCTACGGCATGATCAAGACCGCCTACGCCATCAAGAAGAAGGTCCGGCGGCCGCAGACGGCGCCGCTGGCCGGCCTGGCCGGCTCCGCCATACGGGGCGCGGGCCGCGCCGGGGCCGTGGGCGCGGCTCCCGCGACCGATTAGCCCCCACCATCCCGCTTGAGGACGCGGCGCCACCAGGGCCGCTTGCCGCCCTCCTCGGCACCGCCGCCAAAGACCGTCTTGAGAAGCTCGGTGGTGCGGGCGGCCGGGTCGGCGCGGATCTTCTCCTCCTCCCGGGCGATCATGAGGAACAGGCCGTCCAGGGCCTTGCCCGTCACGTAGTCGGGGAGATCGAAGGTCAGGCCGGATGACAGGGGATTGCGGCGGGCGCGGTCCATGAGCTGCTCGAAGGAGCGGGTGGCGCCCACAGCGTCGAGCTGCTCCTCCACCAGGGGGCGGAACAGCTCCGCCAGGCGCGGCCCGGAGGTGCTCTGCAGGTAATCGGTGGCCTCGTGCTGCTGGCCGCGGACGATGCGCAGGGCATCGTCGAAGCTCATGGCCTTGATGGCGTCCACGAAGACGTCACGGGCCAGGGGCGCGGCCGACTCGGCGGCGCGGTTCATGCTGGTGATGAACTCGTCCACCATGTCGTCAGCCCCCAGCAGGCGACCGGTCTTCTCGACGAATTCCAGCTTCTCGGGCATGGGGATGCGGACATCCAGATTGCCCAGGTAGCCGTCGGTCTGACCCAGCGTGTCCACGGCACGGCCAGTGCCCACCGTGAGGGCCTCGCGCAGGCCGGCGGCGGCGGTGCGGCCGTCCAGCGCGGCGCTGGCGGATGGCGCCAGAGCAAGAAAAGCCGCGGGCGCGGCGCCGGCGAGGGCGCCGGACCGCGGCCGCGACACCAGGGTCGTCACTTCTCGGCTCCGGGGCGCTCCTTGCCCTTGCCCCCCTTGCGGGCCTTGGCGCCCTTGGCCTTGGCCTTCTCCTTGGCTGCCTCGGCCTCCGCCGCCGCATCCTTGGCCGCGCTCTCGGCCGACTCGGCAGCCTCGTCCGCCTCGGCGGCCTCCCCGGCCTTGCTGGCCTTCGCCCCCTTGGCCCTGGCGGCGCCGCCGGCCTTCTCCTTGCCCTGGCCCTGACCGCGGGCGGCCTGCTCGGCGTGGATGGCGTCGGAAAGCTCCTTGCCGCGCAGCCCCTCCGCCTTCAACTCCTGGACCCGGGCGCCCAGGTTGTCCTTCCCCTCGGTGCCGGAGCCTGCAATCGCGCCATCGTGGTGATCGTGATCGCCCGCGGCGTGATCGTGATCTGTGGCGTCATGATCGTGGTCGCCCTCGTGGTGCTCGTGCTCCTCGCCGTCATGCTGATGGGCCGAGCCCTCCCCGGCCGGAGTGCCGGCGGCGCCGGCGGCAGCCGCCTCCTTCTGGGCGGCATCGCTCCTGGCCGCGCCCTCGGCCGGCGCGGACTCGGCGGTCCCGGCCGGAGCCTCCTCCTTGGCCGGCTCCTCGGCCTTGTCGGCCGCCTCGGTGCGCCGGCCGCGCCGCTCGAGTTGCTCCTGCTTCTCCTCGGCGTCCTCATCCGCATCCCGGTCGCGGCGCTGGCGCCGGTCGCGCAGACGCTCCGAGGAGGGCTCCTCCTCCTGGGCCGACGCCCGGATCTCCGGGCTGCCGGTGGGGGTGCCCGGCTCCTCGCCGGCGCCGGCGACGGCCGGGGCGGACAGGAGGCAGGCGATTGAAAACGCGAAAAATCCCTTGAAAACGGTCTTCTTCATCGAGTTCGGTCCTTTCTGGGGGGTACGTTGTGATGGACACGGGGGCGGAGCCCCCGGTCACATGATAGCCGGAAGAGACCCGATCACGCGGCCCAGCACGCCCACGGCGCGCTCCAGCTCGGCCACCGAGGTGTGCTCGTCGGGGGTGTGGTCCAGCCGGGAGTCCCCCGGTCCGTAGGCCAGGATGGGGCAGCCCCAGACCGGCCCCACCACGTTCATGTCCGAGGTGCCCGTCTTCACCACGAACCCCGGCTCGGCGCCGGCCTCGCGCAGCGCAGCCAGGAAGGCCCGCACCAGCCCGTTGCTCTTGCCGGCCCGGAAGGCCTCCTCGCGGCCAGTGAAGGTCAGCTCGGCCTCTCCGGCCAGGTCGCCAAGGCGGGACTCGGCCTCGGCCACCGGGAGCCAGGGCGGCAGACGCAGGCCCAGGCGGGCGTCCACCGTCTCGGTGAGGCCGTCGCTGGCGGAGCGGATGGCACGCAGGGAGGGGGAGAGCTGCTCGAAGACGCCCCGCTTGCCGGTGTTGAGATGCGCCGCTAGGGCGGCGACGGCGTTCCAGAACTCCACCGCGATCTCGCAGGCGCCCGTCTCGGGGCCGGCAGTGTGGCTCAGCGGCCTCCGAAGGCGGTAGTCCACCAGCAGGCGCCCCTTGTAGCCGACGCAGAGGCGATCCCAGCCGCTGGGCTCGCCGATGACGCAGGCGGCCGGCTGGAAGGCGCCTGCCAGCGCCCGGGCGCCGCGGGCGGTGGCCGCCTCCTCCTCGACGGCGCCGGCCACCACCACGCGCCAGCCTGGTGGCGCCCCGGTGGCGGCTGCCGCCAGGGTGAAGGCGGCAAGGGGGCCCTTGGCGTCCACCGCGCCGCGCCCGTAGAGGCGATCCCCCTCGCGCCGCACCGGGACCTCGCCGGGCACGGTGTCGATGTGCCCCAGCAGCATGAGGACGCGCTCCCCGTCCCCGACGACTCCCACCGGACTGCCGGCCTCGTCCACCCAGGCCTTGTCGAACCCGAGCTCGCCCATGCGCGCCACCAGCCAGGCGGCGGCCGCGGCCTCCTGGCCCGATGGACTGGGGATGCGGAGGAACTCCTCCAGGAAGGCGGCCGGGCCGGGGCCCGTCACGACGCCGATGCCTCCGCGGCCACGGCTCGGGCCACGCCGTCCAGTACGGCCTCCAGGTCCTCCTCCTCGATGACCAGGGGGGGCAGGATGCGGATCACCGTCGGGCCGGCCTGCAGCACCAGGATGCCGTCCTCCTGCAGGCGGCGCACCACCGGCGCCGACTTGATCCGGAGGTCCAGGCCCAGGAAGAGCCCCAGGCCGCGGGCCTCGCGCACCACCGGGGACTCGATGGCGGCCAGGCGCTCCAGGGCGCGGCGCCCCAGGCGCGCGGCGCGGCCGACGAGCTCCTGCTCCTCCAGCACGTCCAGGGTGGCCAGGGCGGCAGCGCAGGCCAGGGGGCTGCCCCCCAGGGTGCTGCCGTGGACCTTGCGCGGGATCTCACCCAGCCGCTCGCCGATGAGGATCCCCCCCATGGGCAGCCCGCCCGCCATGGACTTGGCCATGCATAGCAGGTCCGGCCGCAGGTCGTGGTGCTCGCAGGCGAACATCCGCCCGGTCCGGCCGAACCCCGACTGCACCTCGTCCATGATGAGCAGGGCGCCGTGGGTGCGGCAGGCCTCCTGGGCCGCGCGCAGGAACTCACGGGTGGCGGGGCGGACCCCGCCCTCTCCCTGCACCACCTCCAGCAGCACCGCCGCCGTGCGCTGGCTCACCGCCGCCGTCAGCGCGGGGGCATCGTTGAAGGGGACGTGGGTGAAGTCGGGGACCAGGGGCTCGAAGGGGGCCCGGTAGTCCTTCTCCCAGGTGGCCGACAGCGCCCCCAGGGTGCGGCCGTGGAAGCCGCGCATGGCGGCCACGATCTCCGGGCGGCCGGTGTGCAGGCGCGCCAGCTTGATGGCCCCCTCCACCGCCTCGGCCCCGGAGTTGCAGAGGAAGGCCCGG
>JBFGDW010000308.1:0-4094 GCA_041580435.1 Candidatus Polarisedimenticolia bacterium
AGATCGTCCGCCCGGCATACTTTTCGCCGTCCCAATTCTGCGCGCCGAGCTTTTCCAGAAGGTTCACGTCCCAAGCTAGCGGATAGAAGCCGTAGGGCTTGGTCTCGACGTTGTTCCAGAGCATGTACTCCTGCCCTTTGCCCGACGTCCAGGTGGTCTTGCAGGCGAGGGTGCAGGTTTGGCAGGCGATGCACTTGTTGGTGTCGAAGACGGCCGCGAACTGCCGTGCGGGCCGGCTCTCCGGGTACCAGTAGGACATCTCCCGGCCGATCTGCCAGTTGTAGACCCGTGCCATCAGCTCCGTCCTTTCTGGGGCCCGCCGCCAGCGACGAAGCCGCCTGCGAGGTAGCGCTTCATGGCCTCGCTTTCATAGCGGGGGCGGATGCCCAGGGCGGCGGGGCGCCACAGCCCCTGGGCGCCGATGCCGCCGGGCTCGGCCCGGGTGATCTTGACGATGGCCTCCCGGGGGGCGCCGGTGGGGCAGTGCACGTCGGGCAGGAAGCCCTTGCCAATCCCCTGCCCGATCAGCCCCTTGCGCACCAGGGAGTCGGTCATCCAGGTGGGCTTGAGCCAGCCCCGTGTGGCCGACTGGTGGGAGCCGCTGCGGAACATGGCCTGGTAGCCGGTGCGCGGGCTCTTGGCCAAACCGTCCCGGCGCGCGGCCTGCCCCTCCACCGAGCCCGGCGTGGCGCCGTACATGTTGAACCACATGCGGGTCACTCCCCGGGGCGTGCCCGGGTAGTACCGGGCCCGGGCCAGCAGCCGGGAGAACTGATAGTCCCGGGCGTTCTTCTGCCAGCCCCTGAAGGGCCGGTCCGAGGGGTCCGAATCGATCCAGACGTAGTCGCCGTCCTCCACGCCGATCTCCCTGGCGTCGGCGGGGTTGATGTCCATGTAGCCCTCGGAGGCGTAAGGCATGCGCCGGTCGTGGCGATAGATGTCGCCGAAGGGGCCGAACAGAACGGCGATGACGTCGGTGTCCACGGGCAGCGTGTGGGCGCCGTGGCGGTACTTGGGAGTGTGGAAGACATAGCGGTAGCCGTCCTTCGCCAGGGGATGGGGGCTGTCCTTGAGCTCGGCCCAGGTCTTGACCACGTTGCGGGCCTGGCGGACCTCGTTGGACTGATCCGCCGGATCGACGCCGTAGTCGGCCGGCCCCCTGGGGCGGAGCGCCTCGTGGGGGGCGGAGACGATGACGTTGGGCTCGTAGAAGGTGGAGTCCACCGGCTCCCGGTGCACCGGCAGATTCTCGCCGGCGTCGATGAACTCGGACTCCTCCCGGTAGAACTCCAGCCGGCCGGTCTTGGTATACCAGGGGCGGGATTCGGCCACCTGCTCGTACCCCACCGACTTGGGGTAGGTCCGGTGCATCATGAGCACCGGCACGCCCCGGCGCGCCTTCTCCTCCATCTCGGCGAACCGGTAGCCCTTGGCGTTGGAGGAGTGATCCAGGATGCGCTGCAGGTACACGTCGGTGCGCTCCGCATCCACGAATGTCCAGGCCCGGGCGAAGCGCTCGTCGCCGGTGCGCTGGGCCAGGGCGCGCCCCACCAGGGCCAGCACCTCGATGTCGCCGCGGGTGTCGAACACCCTCGGCAAGGGCGTGCGCGGGAAGACGGTCAGGAAGGGGTTGGTCACGGAGCAGCACATGTCCGGGTGTTTCAGCTCGGCCCACGAGTCCACGGCGAACACCACGTCGGCCCACTCGCAGGAGGTGGACCACCACCACTCCTGCACCGCGATCATCTCGATGCGGGGCAGCATGTTCACCACGGTGTTGTAGTGCCACTTGACGTTGCCCAGGATGGAGTTGGCGTTGGCGAACCACATGGACTTGGTGGGGGCCGGCATGTGGCTGGCACCGGTGAGGAGCGTCTGGCCCATGCGCAGGGGATGGTCCTCGTGGTTGTAGTAGTGGGCCGACTCGGGCTTCCAGTACTGCCTGGGACGGGCCGGCCGGGCCGGATCCAGCTCCAGGTCGAAGGGGTTCTCGTTGATGTAATGGGGCAGGCCGTTGAACAGGGCCACCCGGTAGTTGCCGGCGTAGGAGCCCACGTTGCCGCTGATGCGCCCCACGTTGCCGGTCAGCGCCGCCAGCAGGAAGATGGCCCGGTCCTTGTTGTCGTTGTTGAAGAACTGGTTCGGTCCCATGCCCACGGCGAACAGGGTGCGGCCGGGACGGGCGGCCATGTCCCGGGCCAGGGACTGCACGGCCGAGGCCGGTGCCCAGGTGAGTCCTTCCACGGTGGCCGGGTCGAAGTGAGACGCGTACTCCTGGACCAGGTCGAACACCGGCCGGCAGCGAACGGTGGAGCCGTCGTGGAGGCGGACCTCCACCGCTCCCTCCAGCAGGGGGTCCTCCACGCCGGAGCCGGCGCCCACCTGATCCCGGGTCAGGGGCCGCGGCGCGCCGCGCCTCCGGTCCCACCAGACGAAGTCGCCCCACTCCCGGCGCAGGGCCTCGGGGATGAGCTGCTCGTTCTGGGCGGCGGGGGGCGGGGTGGTCTCCCCGGGCCGCACCACCCGCGTGGCGTTCTTCAGGTCGGCCTGCCCCGGCCCGAACACCTCCTCGGCCCTCAGGTAGGCCAGGGTGTCGGTGCGCACCAGCACGGGCAGGTCGGTCCAGCGGCGGACGTAGTCGGCGTCGTACAGCTTCTCCTTGAACAGGACGTGGGCCAGCCCCAGGGCCAGGGCGGGGGTGGTGCCGGGACGCACCACCACCACGTCGTCGGCCTTGCAGGCGGTGGCCGAGTACTCGCAGGCGATGACCACCACCCGGGTGCCCTGGAGCCTGGCCTCGGTGAGCCAGTGGGCGTCGGGCATCTTGGTGGTGATCCAGTTCATGCCCCACACCACCAGGATGTCGGCCTGCTCCGCCGCATGCAGGTCGAAGTCCACCGTCTGCTGGCCGGTGACCATGGGATGCCCCGGGGGCAGGTCGGTGTGCCAGGAGTAGTTGTCGAAGCCGCGGCCACCCACGGCCTCGTCGGGCCCCAGGCCGCGAAGCTTGGCGTCCAGCAGCGCCATGGAGTTGGCCATGCGGTACAGCCCGAAGACCCGGGTCATCCCCAGCAGGGGCATGCCCCCGCGGAACTTGAGGGTCTGCACGCCGGCGCCACCGGTGGCGGCGATGACCTCCTCCTCGTACCCCTGGGCCCGCAGCCGCGCCGCTCCGTCCTCGCCGGTGTAGGTCTCGGCGATGTTGACCAGGGCGGCGGCCACGCAGGCAGCGGCCTCCTCGTGGGTCACCCGCACCCACTCGTCCCTGGCGCGGTTGAAGTACTCCGCCGGCGGGCGGCCGTCGGCGCCGCGGGGGAAGCCGGCGTCCACCCACTTCTTGAAGCCCGCCCGGACCATGGGGTGGCGCACCCGGCGGGTGCCGTAGAAGCGCCGGGTCAGGGCGAGCCCCTTCTGGCAGATGCGGGGGTCCCAGCGGTGGCTGGCTCGGTTCCCGTGCAGGTCGGTGGCCTGGCCGTAGGCCATGGTGGGGCCGATGCGGGTGACCACGCCGTCGCGCACGTAGGCGTTGAGGATGCAGTTGTGGGTGTCGTTGGGGGCGCACAGGAAGGTGAACTGGCTGTCGCTGCGCCAGAGGTCGCGGTAGGCGCGCTCCCAGTCCCGGTCGGGATAGAGGGCCAGGGGGTTTTCGGGGGCGTCCAGGGCCCAGGCGTCGGTGGCCGAGGCGACGAAGGCGCCCAGGCCCGTCGCCGCCGCGTAGCCCAGAAAGCGGCGCCGGGAGTAGCCGTTGTCGGTCATGGGGTGTCCTCCCAGAGGCGGATGAAGGCCACGATGGACTCGATCTCGTCCGGGGCGAGGGTGCCGCGGGACGGCGAGGGGGAAGAGAAGCCGGGCATGGCCGTGCCATGGCGGCCGCGGCGGATGGTCTCGTAGAAGTAGGTGTCGGTGGCGGCGGCCTGCAGGGCGCGGTTGGCCAGCGCCGGTCCCTCGCCGCCGCCACCGGCGGGGCCGTGGCAGCCGGAGCAGTGGGCCGCGAACAGCGGCGCGCCGGCGGCTGGATCGGCCTGCACCCAGCGCCGCGGCCGGGGGTCGGGAGGAGGCGGGGGCACGCCGCTCATCTCCCGCAGGTGGGCGAT
>JBFGDW010000309.1:0-4085 GCA_041580435.1 Candidatus Polarisedimenticolia bacterium
CCGCCGCGGGCACGTGGGTGGGCAGCGGTGAGCAGACATGGATCACATCCAGGTCTCCAGCCGCCAGCATGTCCCGGGCAGAGGCGTGCACGGCGGCGTGGTGCTTGCGGGCCAGGGCCCGGGCGGCCAGGGGGTCCGGGTCGGCCACCGCCACCACCCGCCCCCCCGAATGGCGAATGGCGTGGGCGTGCCACCCCCCCATGAGCCCCGCGCCCACGATTCCGGCTCTCTGCGGCTTCATGGCGCCATCGTATCCCAGAGCGCCGCGGGGGAGGCGGGGTGGACAACTGGTGGAACTCGACGGATAATGGGGCACTTCCGGGGGATCCCAGACAGCGTCATGCGTTACGAAAAGGTCATCATCCTCAATCCGCCCAGCCCGCCCGGCTACATGTCCAACAAGGACTCCATGGGCGGCTTCGGCCAGCTCTACCCGGCCGGTGCGCCGCCGGCGCCCCCCCTGGACCTCCCCTACCTGGCGGCGGTGCTCAGGCAAGCCGGGATCCCCGTGCAGGTGCTGGAGGCGTCGGCCCACCGCCTGAGCGTCAAGCAGACCTGCGAGCGCCTGGGCGAGGCTGGCGGCGCCCTGCTGCTGGTGCGCACCTCCCTGCCCACCATCGACTGGGACCTGGGGGTCTGCGCCGAGCTGCGCGCCCGCTGCCGCCCGGCGGGGCTGGCGCTGACCGGCACGGTCATCAGCTCCCTCATGAAGCGGATCCAGCAGGACGCCAGCCTCGACTTCGCCATCCCCGACGAGCCGGATCAGACGGTCCTGGAGCTGGTGCAGGGCGAGCCGCTGGAGACGGTGAGCGGCCTCATCTGGCGCAGCGCCGAGAAGGGATGGGTGACCAACCCCTCGCGCCCGTTCCAGCGCGATCTCGATGCCATCCCCTTCCCGGCCTGGGATCTCTTCCCCCACGAGAAGTACCGCATCCCGCGCTCGTCCAACGCCGGCAGCCTCAAGTTCCTCCCCATGCTCACCTCCCGGGGCTGCCCCTACGGCTGCAGCTACTGTCCCTACCCGGTGGGGCAGGGGCTCAAGTGGCGCTTCCGCTCGCCAGGCAACGTGGTGGACGAGATGGAGCACCTCGTCAACGATCTGGACGTGGAGTACATCCTCTTCCGGGATCCCATGTTCTCCCTGCGCCAGGGCCGGGTGGTGGAGATGTGCGAGGAGATCGTGCGGCGCGGTATCAAGGTGCAGTGGCGGTGCGAGACCCGGGTGGACTGCCTGGACCAGGAGACCGTCCAGGCCATGGCCCGGGCCGGGTGCACCGGCATCAACTTCGGCGTGGAGAGCACCGATCCCGACATCCAGAAGGGGGTGGACCGGCTGCCCATCTCCGTGGACGAGTTCCGGCGCAAGGTGGCCCTGTGCAAGGAGCACGGCATCCAGACCTTCGCCTTCTTCATCGTGGGCCTGCCCGGGGACACGGTGACCACCATCCTGGACTCCATCCAGTTCGCCGTGGAGATCCAGGCCAGCTGGACCCAGTTCACCGTCTCCACTCCGTTCATCGGCACCAAGCTGCACAAGTGGGCCGCCGAGCGCGGACTCATCGCGCCGGACCACTACAAGCTCATCAGCAGCCACGAGGGGTCCATCGGCAACGAGTATCTCAGCCCCGAGCAGGTGCACCGGCTGCACCGTTTCGCCCAGTTCCTGCAGAACAACCTCATCAACCGCCGGGGCATCCTGAAGAACGCCAACGCCCGCAGCGCGCCTTACCGGGCGGCGCGCTGGGCCGCGGACCAGGCCTGCCACACGGCCGCCCAGGGCCTGGTGCGCATGGCGCGCTGGCACTTCGGGCGCAGCATGGGCCTGGCCGCGGCGGGCTGATCGATCCACTGACTCATCCGGAGGCTTCATGAACTGGTCCGGCAAGAAGGTCCTGGTCACCGGCGGCTGCTCGTTCATCGGCAGCCACCTGGTGGACCGCCTGGTGGAGAAGGGCGCCAAGGTGCGGGCGGCCGATGACCTGTCCAGCGGCAGGAAGGAGAACATCCAGCGCTGGCTGGACGCCGGCAAGGTGGAGTTCATGGAGGGGAACCTCCTGGAGCCCGGCCGGGCCCAGAAGGCCGTGGAGGGGATGGAGTATGTCTTCCATCTGGCCGCCAACCACGGCGGCCGCGGCTACATCGACCTGCACCAGGCCGCCTGCGCCACCAACCTGGCCCTGGACGGCCTCGTCATCCGGGCGGCCCACGCCGCCGGCGTGGACAAGTTCGTCTTCGCCTCCTCGGGCTGCGTCTACCCCGGCAGCCTGCAGAACGATCCCAGGGAGGAGGTCTTCCTCACCGAGGACCTGGTGAAGCCGCCCTACGAGGCCGATGACCTCTACGGCTGGGCCAAGCTCATGGCCGAGCTGACCCTCAGGGCCTACCACGAGGACCATGGCTTCAAGTGCGCCAGCCTGCGCTACTTCACCGCCTACGGCGAGCGCTGCCCCGAGAACCACGCCGTCATCGCCATGATCGCCCGGGCCTTCGTCAAGCAGGACCCGTTCATCGTCTGGGGCACCGGCGAGCAGATCCGCAACTGGACCTACGTCACCGACATCGTGGAGGGGACCATCCTGGCCGCCGAGCGCATCGACGACGGCACCGCCGTGAACCTGGGGACCATGGAGCGCACCCGGGTCATGGACGCGGCCACGGAGATCCTGCGCCGGACGGACACCAAGGTCCGCGTCAAGACCGATCCCAGCAAGCCCACGGGGCCCTACAACCGGGTCTGCGACAACTCCCTGGCCAGGAAGCTCCTGGGCTGGGAGCCCAAGGTCAGCTTCGACGCAGGACTGGACCGGACCATCCGCTGGTACTACGACACCAAGAACCGCGAGGCCATCGGCCGCGACCTGGAGCGGCTGCTGACCGAGCGCTAGACCGCGGCGAGCACCCCCCCGTACAGGCGCGCCAGGCGCTCCCGGGCCGCCGCCACGCCGAAGCGCGACAGGGCGTGCGCCCGCAGGTCGGCGGGCGTGAAGGTCTCAAGCCCCCCCAGCACATCGTCGATGGCGCCGGCCAGCGCCTCGGCCTGGTCGGGCTCAACCAGGCGGCCGACCTCGTCGGTGACGATGTCCTCGGGGCCGCCGCAGCGGGTGGCCACCACCGGCGTGCCGCAGGCCAGCGCCTCCACCAGCACGGCGCCGAAGCTCTCCCGGCGGCTGGGAAGCACCACCAGGGCGCAGCGCTGCATCCGCCGCGCCACCTCGGCGGGCGGGATGGGCCCCAGGAAGCTCACCCTCTGCTCCAGCCCCAGCCCGGCCACCAGGCCCCGCACCGCCTGCTCCTCGCGTCGGTAGGCCGGGAAGAGGTGATCCCCGGCCACCTCCAGGCGCAGGCCCGGCCGGCCCCCCAGGAGGGCCAGGGCCCGCACCAGCACGTCCAGCCCCTTGGTGCGGCGCACGTTCCCCACGAACAGCAGCAGGCCGGGCTCGGCCGGCGGCCCGCCAGGGCGCAGCGTGAATGTCTCCTCGTCCACCACGTTGGGCAGCAGGTCCACGCGTGTCGCCTCGCCCGCCACCTGGCGGATCCCCGCCGCCGTGGCGCGGCTCACCGCGGTGAGGCGGGCGATGCCGGGCAGCGCAACAAGCACCTGTCGGCGCACGGCGGGGAACGCCTCCATCCAGGGCGGCCAGTGGGCGTGCTCGGTGGTGATCACGGGCACGCCGTAGCGCCGGCCCAGGCGGGCGGCCAGGAGACCGTCGGGGAAGATGAAGTGGGCGTGGATGAGGTCGAACGGCTGCTCCCGGTGCAGGCGGTCGGCGGCGCGGCGCAGGGTGGGCCAGGCCAGCCGCGCCCGGGCGGCGTGCAGGGAGTGGAGCACCGGGTGGAGGATCCGCGTGTGATGTACGGCGACCCCGCCGATCTCCCGACGGCGCGGCGTGCGCCTGTAGTCGCGCCAGCGCCCGGGGGCACCGGGGGGGACCCACGGCACCGGCGCGATCACCCGCGGCTCGACCACCCCGCGGCTGGCCAGCGTCATCCGCTGGGCCCAGATCCCCAGGTAGGGGAAGGCCGCGTTGGGGAAGTTCTCCGACAGGATCAGGAGGCGGGGGCGATCTGTCACGCCCAGGGCCCCG
>JBFGDW010000310.1:0-4065 GCA_041580435.1 Candidatus Polarisedimenticolia bacterium
AGATGCACGGGGCCAGAGGTGGAGCATGCAGCATCCTACCCCAGCTTGCCCGTACGCGGCCGGGCGGCGCCGCTCAGCGCACGCCGTTGGCGGTGCACCAGGCCCCCAGCGCCAGGATGGACCAGAGGGTCCCCTCCCGCGGCCCGCGGAAGAAGCCCGGCGGCGATCCCACCCAGGCCTCCAGCCCCGGCAGCTCGCGCCGCAGGGCCCCGGCCCCCAGGATCAGGTCCTGGATGGGCTGGCGGTGGGCCTCCAGCAGGAAGCGGATGTTGCCGTAATTGAAGGTGCGCTTCTTCTGGCGCAGGATGCGGGCCGGCAGGACACCGCGGCCCCAGCGGCGCAGGATGAGCTTGGTGTTGGACCGCCCCGGCCAGGCGCCCACCCGGCTCCCGGGCGGCAGTCCCAGGACGAAGGCGGCCAGGTCCTTGTCCAGGTACGGCATGCGCAGCTCGGCGGAGCTGGCCATGGCCACCGAGTCGGCGAAGGAGAGGATGTCCTCGGCCAGGAAGCTGCGGATGAGGACCTCCTGGATCCGATCCAGGTCGTGGGGCCGCGACGCCGACAGGGCGTAGAGGCGCTCCACGGCCGAGAGGTAGACCCCGGGGACCGGACGGGGGCGGAAGAGCGCCGCCAGATCGTCCACGGGAAGCGGACGGTGGATGAGGTAACGGCCCCGCGCGGGGACCTCGGCGGCGGACGCCCGGCGCAGCAGCCGGCGCCGCTCCTCCACCGGCTCGTCGCCGTAGAGGTAGCGATCCAGGGCAGCGCCGATGAGGGGCCGGGGGAGCCAGGCGAAGGCATGCAGGGCCGCCAGCCGGAACCGGTCCTGGCTCAGCCGGTAGCCCCCCAGGAGCTCGTCGGCGCCGTGCCCGCACAGGAAGACCGTCGCCTCCGGCCGGGCCTTCCGGATCAGGAACCAGGTGGCCAGCGCCGCCCCGTCCCCCACCGGCTCGGTGAAGGTGGCGAACGCCTCGGCCATGCGCGCCACGCGCTCCTCCATGGTGACCACCAGGTCGTGGAAGCGGGCCCCGCCGCCGTCCGCCGCGTCCTGCCTGGGCTCTCCGGGAGCGTCGCCGTCCAGCCGGTAGGTGAGCGCCGCCACGTCGCGCCCTTCCTGGCGCAGCGCCGCCAGGATGCCGTTGCTGTCCAGACCGTCGCTGAGCAGCAGCGCCACGGGCACATCGCTCACCAGGCACCGCTGCACCGCCTGGGCCAGGAGGTGTCCGAACTCCTCCTGAAGCTCCCGGCTGGCGCGGGGCGGACCGGGGTGGAACTCGGGCTGGAACCAGGGCTCCACGCGCAGCTCGCCGCCGCCGGCGCGCAGCAGGTGACCCGGCGGCAGCTTGCGAATGCCCGCCAGGATGGTGCGCGGCGCCACCACGTAGCGCAGGGCCAGGTACTCGGCCAGCGCCTCCGGGTCGATCTCCCCGCCGATCCAGGGGGCGCGGAGGAGCGCCCCCATGCTGGAGGCGAAGGTCAGCCGCCCGGCGTGGTGGTGGTAGAAGAGCGGCTTTTCCCCGAACCGGTCCCGGGCCAGCCAGACCTGGTCCCGCTGCCGGTCCACCATGGCGAACGCCCACTGCCCCGCCAGGCGCGGCAGGGCCGCGGGTCCCCAGCGCGACCACGCCTCCAGCAGGATCTCCGTGTCCGACGAGGAGCGCAGGTCGGCGTCGGCCAGCCCCAGCTCACGCTGGATCTCCTTGAAGTTGTAGATCTCGCCGTTGAAGGTCACCAGCCAGCGGCCATCGGAGCTGGCCATGGGCTGGTGCCCGGACGGGCTCAGGTCGAGGATGGCCAGCCGGCGGTGGCCCACCACCGAGGAACCGGAGGCCTCGATGCCGGCGTCGTCAGGGCCGCGGTGGACCAGGCAGCCCAGCATGGACTCCACGGCGTCGTGCAGGCCGTCCTGGCCCGTGGGCGCGTGTATGCCGGCGATTCCACACATGCGGGAAGGAGGGAGGCCGCTCCGGCCGGCGAGTATAGGGACAACCCCCGCCGGGCACAAGGCAGCGCGCTCCCGGAAGCCGCGCCTGCATTGACAACACCCGGGGGGTCTGGTCATATGAGGGGCCGGGGAGGGAGTCATGCTGGACATCCAGGCCGTGCAGTCCGCGCTCACCGCCGCCGGCCTCGACGGCTGGCTCTTCTACCAGTTCCACGGCCTCGACCCCACCGCCAACCGGATCCTGCGCCTGCCCGAGGGGCGCATGGCCAGCCGCCGCTGGTTCTACTGGCTGCCCGGGTCCGGCGAGCCGGTGCGGCTGGTCCACGCCATCGAGGCCGGCGCCCTGGACCAGGTCCCCGGCGAGAAGGTCCTCTACGTGGGCTGGCGGCAGCTGGAGGAGTCCCTCAAGACGATCCTGGCGGGCCGGAAGCGGGTGGCCATGCAGTACTCCCCCGGCAACGCCGTGCCCTATGTCTCCCGGGTGGACGCGGGCACGGTGGAGCTGGTGCGATCCTGCGGCCCGGAGGTGGTCTCATCGGCCGATCTGGTGCAGACCTTCGAGGCCATCCTGGATGAAGCTCAGGAGCGCTCCCACCTGGAGGCATCCCGGATCCTGCCCGAGATCATCTTCGAGGCCTTTGGCGAGGCCGCCCGGGGCGTCCGGGACGGCAAGCCGCGCAGCGAGCGGCAGATCCAGGACTTCATCATGGGACGGTTCGAGGCCCACGGCATGGTGACCCACCATCCGCCCATCGTGGCCGTGGACGCCCACTCGGGCGACCCCCACTTCGAGGTGCCCGAGACCGGCTCGGCGCCCATCCAGGACGGCTCCTTCCTGCTTTTGGACATCTGGGCCAAGTTCAAGGCGCCGCGCTCCATCTACGCCGACATCACCTGGACCGGCTTCATGGGGAAGCAGATCCCCGGCGAGCACGCCCGCATCTTCGACATCGTCCGCCGGGCCAGGGTGGCGGCCCAGGAGTTCATCGCCGCCGCCTTCCAGGAGGGCCGGCCCATCAAGGGGTGCGAGGCCGACGACGTCTGCCGGGCGGTGGTCCGGGAGGCCGGCTACGCCGAGCGCTTCCTGCACCGCACCGGGCACAACATCGGCGAGGAAGTGCACGGCGACGGCGCCAACGTGGACAACCTGGAGACCCGGGACGAGCGCCTGCTCCTGCCCCGCACCTGCTTCTCGGTGGAGCCCGGGATCTACCTGGACGCCTTCGGGGTCCGGTCCGAGGTCAACATGTACGTCCACGGCGACGGGCGGGCCGTGGTCAGCGGCCGCGAGCAAGACGCGGTGGTGCCGATCCTGAGCCTGTGACGCACCGCCGCCGGCGCCGGGAGGTTGAGCCATGAGCGTGCTGGCCGCGGTGGTCATCATCTACCCCATCATCCTGGTGGCGGTGAGCTTGTACCGGTCCCGGGCCGTCAAGAGCCACGCCGACTTCATGGTGGCCGGCCGCTCGGTGCCGGTGGCCCTGCTGGTGGGGACCCTGGTCTGCACCTGGATCGGCTCGGGCTCCCTCTTCGGCGGCGCGGGCCTGGCCTACCGCACCGGCCTGGCGGAGCTCTGGTTCTCCTTCGGCGGCTGGATGGGGCTGGTGGTGGCCTACTTCATCGCCGGGCGGGTGCGCCGCATCGCCCAGTACACGGTGCCCGACTTGCTGGAGCAGCGCTACAACGCCGCCGCCCGGGTCTTCGGCACCCTGGCCATCGTCCTGGCCTACGTCACCATCGCCGCCTACCAGTTCCGGGGCGGCGGCTGGATCCTGAGCATCGTCACCGACGGTGCCATCACGCCCACCCAGGGCATGTACATCACCGCCGCGGTGGTGGTGCTGTTCACGGTCCTGGCGGGAATGGTCTCCATCGTCACGGTGGACATCTTCAACGGGATCATCATCACCTCCGGCGTGCTGTTCGCCCTGCCCTACATGGTCCATTCACTGGGCGGTGTCTCTGCCTTGCTGGACCGGCTGCCGGCGACTCACCTCACGGTGCTGGGGGGGCACAACCCTCTCTGGGTCTTCGGCGTGGCCATGCCCACGTTCCTGCTCATCATGGGCGAGAGCGGCATGTACCAGAAGTTCTTCTCGGCCAAGGACGACCGGGCCGCC
>JBFGDW010000311.1:0-4054 GCA_041580435.1 Candidatus Polarisedimenticolia bacterium
AGGGCCCGGGCCCGGGCCGGCGGATCGGTGGACTTGAAGAGGCCCGAGCCCACGAACACCGCCTCGGCGCCAAGCTGCATCATGAGGCTCGCGTCGGCGGGGGTGGCGATGCCGCCGGCGGCGAAGTTGGGGACCGGCAGCTTGCCCGACTCGGCCACCAGGCGCACCAGCTCGTAGGGCGCGCCCAGCTCCTTGGCCTCGGTCATGAGCTCCTCGGGGCCCATGATGGTCAGGCGCCGCATGTGGCCCACCACCATGCGCATGTGGCGCACGGCCTCCACGATGTTGCCCGAGCCGGCCTCCCCCTTGGTGCGGATCATGGCCGCCCCCTCGCCGATGCGCCGCAGCGCCTCGCCCAGGTTGCGCGCCCCGCACACGAACGGGACCTCGAAGGCGAACTTGTCCACGTGGTTGGTCTCGTCGGCCGGGGTGAGGACCTCCGACTCGTCCACGTAGTCCACCCCCACGGCCTGCAGGATCTGGGCCTCGGCGAAGTGGCCGATGCGCACCTTGGCCATCACCGGGATGGAGACGACCTCCATGATCTCCTTGATCTTGCGGATGCTGGCCATGCGGGCCACGCCGCCTTCCTTGCGGATGTCGGCGGGGACGCGCTCCAGGGCCATGACGGCCACGGCGCCGGCGTCCTCGGCGATCTTGGCCTGGTCGGCGTCGGTGACGTCCATGATGACGCCCCCCTTGAGCATCTCCGCCAGGCCGGTCTTGAGGCGCAGCGTCGCCCCGGTGGGGGCGCCGTTGCCCTCGGCGCGGTGCTTTCCGTTGCTGGAATCGCTCATCGTGATCCTCCTCGTGGTCCTTTCATGTCGTGGTCAGGCGGGCGTCAGACCAGCGGCGGCGCCGACACCACGGTCCGGCTGCCGCTGGCCTGCCCTTGCATCTCGTGGCGCACCGCCGCCGCCAGGCGGGACACGCCGGTTGCGATCTCATCTTCCTCGACGCTGCCGTAGGTCAGCCGCAGGCGGTGGCTCCCGGTGCGCCCCGGCGAGAAGAGGCGGCCGGGGGCGAACACCACCCCCTCGTCCACCGCCCGGGGGAGCAGGTCGCCGGCATCCAGCCCGCCGGGCAGGTCCACCATGAGGGACAGCCCCCCGTCAGGGCGGGTCCAGCGCGTCCCCTCGGGCATGGTCTCCTCCAGGGTGGCCAGCATGACGTCGCGCCGGGCGCGGTAGCGGGTGCGCACCTCGTCGCAGATGACGCCGCACACCTCGCTCTCGGCGAAGCGGGCCATGGCCGCCTGCAGCAGCGGCGGCGTGTGCAGGTCGGTGACCCGCTTGGTCGCCTCCAGCCGCTGGATGACCGGCCCGTCGGCCACCACCCACCCCAGGCGCAGCCCCGGGAAGAACAGCTTGCTGAATGTCCCCATGTAGATGACGCCGTGGGCCTGTGGCAGGGCGGCCAGAGGCGGCTGCTCGCTCCCCTCGAAGCGCAGCTCGCCGTCGCTGTCGTCCTCCACCACCGGCACGCCCGCGGCGCCGCAGACCTCCAGCAGGCGGGCGCGGCGGGCGCGGGACAGCGTCTGCCCGGTGGGGTTGTGGAAGGTCGGGATGGTGTAGACCAGCCGTGGCCGCTCCCGGGCCAGCAGGCCGGACAGGTGCTCCACGTCCAGGCCGTCGTCGTCCATGGGGACCGGCAACAGGCGCGCACCCAGCATGCGGAACAGCGCCAGCGCGCCGCTGTAGGTGGGGTCCTCCACCACCACCGCGTCGCCAGGCGCGATGAGGGCGCGGCCGATGAGGTCCAGCCCCTGCTGGCTGCCGCTCACCACCAGGATCTGGCCGGGGCCGATGCTCAGCCCCCGGCGGCGCAGGTGCCGCCCGAGGAAGCCCAGGAAGCCGGCGTGCCCGCGGGAGGCGCCGTACTGGAGCAGCGATGCCCCCTCCTCGTCGAGGGCAGCGTTGAGGCACTCCTGGAACGGCTCCACCGGAAAGAGGCGCGCGTCGGGCACGCCGCCTGCAAGCGAGATCACGCCGGGGCGCGCGCTCCAGCGCGACAACCGCTGCCAGTCAGGGTCCTCGGCGGCGCGCGGGTCGAAGGCGAACGGCAGGCCGCCGCCGGGGGAGCCCACCGCGGTGCCGGCCCGTCCCGGCCGGCCGCGGAGCGCGGCGGCGGACACCGCCGGCGGCGAGCCGGAGATGAACGTCCCCTGCCCCACGCGCGCCCGCGCCTCGCCGGCGCTCACCAGCAGGTCGTACGCCTTCTGCACGGTGCCGCGGTTGACGCCGAGCTCGCGGGCGAGATCGCGACTGGCGGGGAGGCGGCCGCCCGGCTGCAGGCGTCCGGTGGACACCTCGGCGAGGATCGCGTCTGCGATCTGCCGGTGCAGCGGCACGCCGTCGTCGCGGCGCAGGCGGAGACCATCCAGGAACATGAATGGAGCGTACCAATCTCGCAATTGGCCTGTCAATAACCTGTGAAAAGATGAACATTCCAGAGATTGAGTAGTCCAATTTGGACTATACAGGATGGGGGCGAGCCTGGGCTTTTTGCCCGTGATCCTGCTTGCGCCGGGGCCGGAAGCGTGGTCCCATGGGCGGTCCCGGCGCCGACGCGGCAGCTAGGGGCGGTCATTCCACACAAGCGAGGAGGGCCAATGAGGGTGAGAGGGGCATCCATCTGGATGGCTGTTGTGATCCTGCTGGCGCCGGTGGTGGCGTCCTCCGGCGAGGCGGAGATCGCCGCCTCCATCCAGGGGCGGCGCGTGGCCAGCCACGTGCAGTTCCTGGCCAGCGACTTCATGGAAGGGCGCGAGGCGGGGACGCGCGGGGAGCGGCTCGCCGCCGAGTACATCCGCGCCTTCTACGCCGGCCTGGGGCTGTCCCCCGGCGGTCCGGAGGGATCGTTCTTCCAGACCTTCCACCTGGACCAGGTGAGCCTGGGGGAGAGCAACGCCTTCGCCGTGGTGCGCCGGGGCGCGGGCGGCGGCTCGCTGCGCACCGACTATCCGCTGGATGCCGGCTTCGTGCCGTTCAGCTTCAGCCCGTCGGCCCGGGTGGAGGGTCCGGTCGCCTTCGCCGGCTACGGCATCTCGGCCCCCGACCTGAAATGGGACGACTACGCCGGGCTGGACGTGCGCGGCCGCATCGTCCTGGTGCTGCGCCACGAGCCGCGGGAGGCCGACCCGGACTCCCCCTTCAACGGCCTGCGCGCCACGCGCCATGCCGCCTTCCTCACCAAGGTGCGCCTGGCCCAGAGCAAGGGGGCGCTGGCCCTGCTGCTGGTCACCGACCCGCTCAACCATGTGGCCGAGGACCGGGACCCGGGCAACCGTCTGGCCCGCTGGTCCAGCCTGATGACCCGCGACGAGTTCGACACGCGCCCGCAGCCGGATCCGGCGCAGCTCTACCCCGAGATGGCCACCGACGTGCGCATCCCGGCGCTGCACATCAGCGTGGCCGCCGCCGAGGACCTGCTGGCCGGCACCGGCCGCAGCCTCACGGCGATCCAGGAGGCGCTGGATACCAGGATGAAGCCTGCCTCGCGCCTGCTGGACGGCGTGGAGGTGGCCCTGACCACCGACATCCGCCGCGAGCGTGTGCCGGTGCACAACGTCATCGCCCGGCTGGAGGGCTCCGATCCGGCGCTGCGGGACGAGCACGTGGTCCTGGGCGGGCACTACGACCATGTGGGGTACGGCCACTCGGGCAGCCTCACCGGCGCCTGGGGGCACGTGCACCCCGGCGCCGATGACAACGCCTCCGGCACCGCCGCCATCCTGGCGGTGGCCGAGGCGCTATCGCGCGCGCCGGAGCGGCCGCGGCGCAGCATCCTCTTCATGCACTTCACCGCCGAGGAGAAGGGGCTCATGGGGTCGCGCTGGTTCGTGGAGCACCCCACCGTTCCCATGAACAAGATCCTGGCCATGATCAACCTGGACATGGTGGGGCGCAACGACCCGTCCCAGCTCTCGGTGAACGGCGACGCCGCCGCCGCGGGGCTTGATGCCCTGGTGCAGCGCATCGCCCGCGACGAGATCGGCCTCACCATCAACCACGACGCCGGCTCGGGGATCGACCGCTCCGACCAGTGGGCCTTC
>JBFGDW010000312.1:0-4052 GCA_041580435.1 Candidatus Polarisedimenticolia bacterium
CCCGGGCCGAGGCGCGCTCCAGGATGTCCCGGACGTCGTGGGTGTTGTACTTGAGGGCGCCGGCCAGGTCCGCGTGGCCCGGGCGCGGACGGGTCACCTCGCGCTTCTTGACCCCCGCCTCCACCGGGTCGGGGCTCATGGCTTCCTGCCAGTTGGCGAAGTCCTTGTTCTCGATGAGGAAGGCCACCGGGCTGCCCAGGGTGGCGCCGTGGCGGATCCCCGACAGGACCCGCACGCGATCCGATTCGATCTTCATGCGGGGCCCCCGGCCGTAGCCCCCCATGCGGCGCCGCAGCATCAGGTCGATCTTGTCCCGATCCACCGGCAGCCCGGCAGGCAGGCCGTCCACGGTGACCACCAGGCCGGGGCCATGGGACTCCCCGGCGGTGAGGAAGCGCAGCGCCCTCACGAGGCGATCTCCTCCACCTGGCGCAGCGCCGCGGGGAGGTGCTCCAGGAGGGCGTCGGCGGTCAGGGCCGCCAGCCCCGTCTTCTCCGCCGCCAGATCGCCGGCCAGGCCATGGGCGAAGACGGCCAGGATGAGGGCATCGGTCACCGGCAGTCCGGTGGCCAGGAGCCCCGCGATGGCGCCGGTGAGGGCGTCGCCGGTGCCGGCGGTGGCCAGCCCCGGGTTGCCGGTGGGGTTGACGAACACCTCCCCGGCGGGGGTCCCCACCAGGGTCCGGTATCCCTTGAGGACCACGTGGCAGGCGTGGTTGATGGCGAAGCGCCGGCAGGTGTCCACCCGGTCCTTCTGCACGTCCCGGGGTGTCACCCCCGCGAGGCGCGCCATCTCGCCGGGGTGGGGCGTGACGACCAGGGGACGCTCCCGGCCCGCCAGCAGATCCTCGTGGTCCACGAAGGCGTTGATCCCGTCGGCATCCAGCACCACCGGGATCTCGGCGCTGGCCACCAGGGAGCGCAGGGTGGCCTGGGTCTCCTTCCCCTGCCCGGCGCCCATCCCCACCGCCAGCACGCGCTTTCCCTCCAGCATCTTGCGCAGGCCGGTGATGGCGCGCCGGGAGATCCCTCCCTGGCCTGTCTCGGCCAGGGGCTCGGTCATGGCCGGGGCGTAGGATGCCACCTCGGCCCGCACCGAGCGCGGCGCCGCCGCGGTGACCAGCCCGGCCCCGGCCTTGAGGGCCGCCTCGGCGGTGAGGCGCACGGCGCCCGCCTTGCCCACCGAGCCGCCCACCACCAGGACGTGGCCGTAGTCCCCCTTGTGGGACTCATCGCCCCGGGGGAGCAGGCGGCCCGCCAGGACGTCCTCGTCCACCCACTCCAGCCAGACCCCCTCGTCCGCCACCGCCTCGGCGGGAACACCGATCTGGGCCACCACCACCTGCCCGCAGAACGTCTCCGCCGGAGGGAACAGGTGGGGCAGCTTGGGCGCCACGAAGGTGACGGTGGAGTGGGCTCGCACCGCCGCCCCCTTCACCGCGACGCTATCGCCGGACAGCCCCGAGGGGACGTCCACCGCCACCAGGCGGGCGCCGCAGCTGTTCATGTCCTCCACGATGGTGGCGAAGTCGCCGCGCACCCGGCCCTTGATCCCGGTGCCCAGCAGGGCGTCCACCACGACCTCGAAGGGCGCGAGGGGGTTGTCGCCGTCAGCCAGGCCCCGCCAGGCGGCCGTGTTGGGGACCACGTGCAAAGGGATGGGCAGGCGCTCCACCACCCTCAGGTTGGTGGCCGGGTCCCCTTCCAGGTCGCTCTTGCGCGCCACCAGGAAAACGGTGGGGGTGAACCCCAGGCCGTGAAGGTGGCGGGCGACCACCAGGCCATCGCCGCCGTTGTTCCCCTTGCCGCAGACCACGGCGATGGCGGAGTCCTCCACGCCGTCCAGATCGTCCAGCAGGTGCTCCACCACGCTGCGCCCGGCGTTCTCCATGAGCACCAGGCCCGGGACGTGGTAACGGGAAATGGCCCGCCGGTCGATGTTGCGCATCTGGTGCGCGGTGAGGATCTTCATGGTCCTCCCTTCACCGGCCGCCGACGCGGCGGGCCGCCTCCCCTGGGAGCGCGGGATCAGGACAGGACGCGCACCTCGACGCGGCGGTTTGTGGCGCGCCCCTCCCGGCTTGAGTTATCCGCCACGGGCTTGCTCTCGCCGTAGGAGATCACCGACATGCGGTGCAAGGGGATCCCCTGCTGACTCAGGTAGCGCCGCACGGCCTCGGCACGCCGCAGGCCCAGGGCCAGGTTGTGGCTCTCGGGGCCCGTGGAGTCCGTGTGTCCCTCGATCTCCAGGTAAACGTTGGCGTTGTCGGTCTTGAGGCTGTAGGCCAGATCATCGAGCTTGCCGCGGGCGCTGTCGGTGAGCTTGTCGCTGTTGAGAGCGAAGTTGCCGGCCACGTCGGACAGGACCACCGAGTAGAGCAGCTTTCCCTTGGCCAGCTGATAGGCCTCGTCGGCCCTGGCGCTGGCCTGCTGGCCCGTCTGCTGGGCCTTCTGGGCCGTGGTGGCCACCGAGTCCAGCCGCTCACCGGTCTGGCGGAGCTGCCGCTGATGGTCCTCCACCTGGGTGGACAGGTCGCTGATCTTCGTGTCCTGGGTGTTGAGCCCCTCCCGGACGAAGCCCTTGGTGGCGCAGCCGGTCAGGAGGCTTCCCGCCAGGGCCAGGGCCGCCAGCCGGGTCACACGCTTGCTGATACGGAAATCTTTCATGTGTTCGTGCCCCTTGGCCGTGTCGTGGGGTCGGACACACGGCGTCTCGTATGGGTGATGGATTTCACCGTCGCGTTCGGCGGGGACATTACCAGATAAGGCGGAGCGCGCCAATTTCGCGTCCCGGCCGCGGGCGCGAGGTCTCGGCCGAAGTTCTTTTTTTTCAGTCGCTTAGATAGTAGCCGGTGCGCGTCTTGACCCGATAGCGGCTGGATGCCGTGCGCACCTCCACACGGTGAAACCCGGGGGTCTCGGCCACCCCATCGGGGTTATAGCCCAGCACGTACTGGCCGCGCAGCTGCTCCTGCACCTGCGCCACCGCCGCCGCCACCTCCGCCGCGTCAAAGACCGGGAACAGGTCGCCGCCGGTCTCCCGGGCGAACTCCTGCATCACGTCGAAGAAGGATCGCCCCTCCTCCTGAGCCGGCTGCCGCTCACGGTGGTCCAGGGGCAGCCCGGTCAGGCCCAGGGCGTAGATGGGAACCTGCACCTGGCGCGCCGTGCGCACGGCTTCCCACGCGCTCATCTCCGAGGCGTTGTCCACGCCGTCGGTCACCAGCACCAGCGCCTTGCGCCCGGGCCTGGCCTCGGCCAGGAGGTGGGGCGCGTAGGCCAGGGCGTCCCGCAGGGCGGTCTTGCCCCACGCCTCCTGCTGATCCAGGACCCGCAGGAAGCGATGCCGGTCGGTGGTGAAGCCCAGGGCCACCACCACGTCGCCATCGGCGAAGATCAGGAGGGCGGCCTGGTCCTCGGGGCGCAGGGCCGAGACGAAGGAGCGGATGGCCTCCCGGGCCCGCGCCAGCTTCCCCCCCACGCTCATGGAGCCGGACACGTCCAGCAGGAAGGCGATCTTCAGGGGCTGATCCGAGGCGGTGCCGAACACCGAGATCTCCTGGCGGACGCCGTTTTCCGTCACCAGGAAGTCTCCCGGTCCCAGGCCGCCGACCGTGTGCCCGCGCCGGTTCAGCACGGTGGCATGGAGCAGCACCAGTCGGACCCGGACCTCCTCGAAGTGCAGACCCTGGAGGGGACCGGCGCCGGACTCGGCGCGCCCGGCATGGGGCGGGCTTCCCACCGCCAGGGCGGCCAGCAGGACAGCGGCGCCTGCCAGCGACCGCCGCAGCCCGTGGAGGCGGCGTTCCGTCACGAAATGGTCATCCTGGCGTGGCCGCGTCCCATGTCACTCCCACTCTATAATGCGTCCATGGCCGGCCCGATTCCAGTCCGCCACGCCACATCCTCGGCCCAGGAGACCCAGGCCCTGGGACGGGAGCTGGCGGCCGACCTGGCCCCTGGCGACACGGTCCTGCTTCTGGGTGAGCTGGGCAGCGGCAAGACCTGCCTGGTGAAGGGGATCGCCGCCGGGCTGGGGATCGATCCGTCGCG
>JBFGDW010000313.1:0-4048 GCA_041580435.1 Candidatus Polarisedimenticolia bacterium
CGCCCGCCGGGGCGCGTCGCCGGCGCCGGAATGCCCCGCCGGTGCTAGGATCCTCGCCGTCCCACCCCATCTGCCGTCCTGCAGACGGAAAGGAACCTGCATGCGAACCACCGCGTCCTGGATCGTCACCTGCTCCGCAGCCCTGATCCTCGCCACCTCCCCCGCCATGGCGCAGCGCGAGCGGACCTACGGCGGGGAGTCCGCCTCCACGAGCCCCGCCGCCCCCACCTCGGTGTTCAAGACCGTGGACGGCGTGGTGGTCAAGGCTGACGCCGCCGAGAAGGCCCTCTACCTGACCGAGGCCGACACCGACGCGCAGTTCAAGGTTGCCCTTGACGACTCCACCAAGGTGCGGGTGGACAAGCAGAAGGGCGGCCTGGAATTGATCCCGTCCCTGAAGGCGGGCACCGCCATCCGGGTGGTGGTCAACACCGAGACCGGTGTGGCCGTCTCGGTGAAGAGCCGCGCCCCGGGCGAGACCGCAAAGAGCAAGCGGAAGGCGGACTAGCCGCCGGCGGTCAGGGCGGCGCAGACGGCGTCGCCCACCCCGCGCGTCCCCAGGGAGCCGCCCAGGTCGGAGGTGGTCCGTCCGGCCCGCACGCAGGCCGTGACGGCCGCCTCCACCCGCGCAGCGGACTCTCTCTCTCCCAGGTGGTCCAGCATGAGGGCGGCGGTGAGGATGGCCCCCATGGGGTTGGCCCGATCCAGGCCCGCGTACTTGGGGGCCGAGCCGTGCACCGGCTCGAACATGGAGGTCCGGCCGGGGTGGATGTTGCCGCTGGCCGCCATCCCCAGCCCACCCTGCAGGGCCGCGCCCAGGTCGGTGATGATGTCGCCGAACATGTTGCAGGTCACGATGACCTGGAAGTCCTCGGGCCGCCGGATCATCTGCATGGTGAGGGCGTCCACGTACATGTGGCTGGCCTCGATGCCGTCGTAGTCCGGCGCAACCTCCTGGAACACCCGCTGCCAGAGATCGTGGCCGTAGGTGAGAACGTTGGCCTTGTCGGCCATGAGAACCCTGCTGCGTCCCGTGGCCTGGGCGTAGTCGAAGGCCAGCCGGATGATCCGCTCGACCCCCTTGCGGGTGTTGAGGTCCTCCTGCACCGCCACCTCGTCGGCGGTGCCCCGCTTGAACTGCCCGCCCATACCCACGTAGAGCCCCTCGGTGTTCTCCCGGAACACCACCATGTCCACCTGGGCGGCCCGGCGGTCCTTGAGGGGGCAGAGGCGGTCGTCCAGGCAGCGGACCGGCCGCAGGTTGGCGTACAGGTCCATGCGGAACCGGGTTCCCAGGAGGATGTCGGCGGCGTGCTTCATGTCGGGGACCCGGGGGTCGCCGAAGGCGCCCATGAAGATGGCGTCCATCCCCCGCCACTGGTCCAGGACCCCGTCGGGGAGGGTCTCCCCCGTGGCCAGGTAGTGATCCGCGGAGAAGGGGTACTCCTTGAACTCAAGCTCCGGGCCGCCCGAGCCGGCCAGGGCCGAGAGCACCTTCAGGGCCTCCCGGGTCACCTCCGGCCCGATGCCGTCTCCCGGCACCACCGCGATGCGCCGCCTCGTCGTCATGCTCGCTCCCCTGTTCCGCGCCGCGCCGTCAGGCTCGCGGCCAGTCGCGCCTCGTCCAGCCTGCCGGCAGCCACGACCTCCCCGCCCACCAGCACCACGGGGACCAGGCGGGCATAGCGCTCCGAGAGATCCGCCGACTCCTGCACCGAGACTTCCTCAATCGCCAGCGGCTGGCGCCTGCCGATCCGCTCCAGGGCCAGGCGCGCGTCTTCGCACAGGCCGCACCCCGGCCCCGTGACCAGGGTCACCGCCAGGGCAGGCTCCGGACCCCTCCAGGCGCCGGTGGCCGCTGCGAACAGCGCCAGCCCCGCGGCGGTCCCGGCCGCATCGGCCGCCACGTCGGCCGCCGAGGGGTGCCGCAAGGGGACGAACGCCTGGTGAATCTCGTCAGCCACGCCGAAGGCCGCCCCCAGCCCCAGGGTCCAGACCGCCACCCTCCAGCCCACGGTCCTTCCCAGCCCCCCAGCCAGCGCCCGGGCCAGGGTGAATCCCAGCGTGGCGAACTCGCCGCCGTGGAGCAGCCAGTCGGGGACCGCGCGGGGCGCAGGCGGGTGGGACGTGTGGGACAGGGCCGAGATGGCCGCTGCCACCAGCAGCACCGGCAGCCACAGGACGGCCGCGCGCCTCACGGCCCCCCCTGCACCGGGTAGGGGTACATGAGCCAGGCCAGGGCCAGCGCCCCCGCCAGCATCCCCACGAAGATGAAGAGGAACGCCCGCAGCCGGGGCCCCGGCCGCTCCCGGGTCAGGAAGGCGAAGAAGATCGACACCAGCCCGGCATGCGCCACCATGAGGAGCAGGTGGCTCACGCCGTCTCCGTCCCCCCGGCGGCCTCCGGGGCCGGGTCGCGCCGCCGCGCCGCCGACCCCTTGCGCCCGATGCAGTGATCGAACACATCCAGGACCAGGAGCAGGTTCATGAGCCCGGCGGTCAGGAGGAAGGTGCGGCCGTAGGCGTGGGTCTGGGACGCCACCTTCTCCCGCAGCCGGCGCAGCGTCTGTTCCCGCCCCTTGGCGTCCACCCGGGAGTCCGGGATGGTGTAGGTCAGGCCACCGTAGGTCTCCATGCGGGCCCACACGTCCAGGGGGCCCGCACCCAGGTTGGCCAGGGTGGCCAGCCGCGACAGCGGCGCCTCCGGGTCGGAGGCGTAGACCGTGCCCTCCAGGGAGACCCCCATGGCGAACGATGCCACCACGACGGCGGCGAACACCACCCCCTGGGCCACCCGGCCCAGGAGCAGGTGCCCGGCCCCGGGAAGGAGCCAGGCCGCCAGGCAGGGGATCCACGGGGAGCGGGTGGCCGCCGGCTCCTCCCGCTCCTGCCCGGCGGCGCCGGCGGTGGCGGTGGCGGTCATCCCCTCAGACTTCTTCCCGGACGACGCTCACCGTCACGTGGGCGGTGACGTCGGGATGCAGCTTCACCGGGACCTGGTACACCCCCAGGGCCTTGATGGGCTTCTCCAGGAGGATGCGGCGGTGATCCACCTCGATCCCCCGCTCCTCCAGGGCGTAGGCGATCTCGGCGGTGGTCACGGCGCCGTAGATGGTGTCGGTGTCCCCGGCTCTGTGGGGCAGCTCCAGGGGCGTCGCCGTGATCTTCTGGGCCAGCGCCTCCATCTCCGACCGCTCCCGGGCCCGCTTGAGGGCCATGCGCTTGCGCTGGGACTCCACCACCTTCAGGTTGGCGGGGGTGGCGGCCACCGCCAGGCCCTTGGGCAGCAGGAAGTTCCGGGCGTAGCCCGCGGCCACTTCCACCACCTGGCCCGAGTCTCCCAGGTTCTCCACGTCTTCCTTGAGCACAATCTTCATGAGTGTTCTCCCGGGCCGCCCATCAGTCCAGGGTGTACGGCAGCAGGGCGATGTTGCGAGCCCGCTGGATGGCGTCGCGGAGCTGGCGCTGGTGAGTGGCGCAGGTGCCCGACGTGCGCCGGGGCTGGATCTTGGCCCGCTCGGGGATGTAGTTGGAGAGCACCCGCGGGTCCCGGTAGTCGATCCAGTCCACCTTGTCGTCGCAGAACTTGCAGAACTTCCGGCGCCGGAACAGGAGCTTGCTGCGCCCCTTCCCTTTCTTGGTCTTGCTGGATGGGCGAGGCATGCTCAGTCCTCCTGGCCGTCGTCGTCGCCGCGGCCGGCGTCGTCATCATCGCTGTCGTCATCGCTGCCCTGGGTCTCCTCGTCCTCGGCGGCGGACTCCTCGGCGGCGGCGGCCGCGGCGGCGGCCCGCCGGGCGGCCCGCTCCTTCTCCTTGATGGCCTGCTTCTCCTCCCACACCAGGCGGCGCGGGTCATTGTCGATGCGCACCGTCAGGAACTTGATGACCGGCTCGGTCATGCGCAGTCGCCGCTCGATCTCGTGGGGGAGAGTGGCGTCGGTGCAGGCGTACTCCAGGAGCACGTACCGCCCCTCCCGGCGCTTCTTCACGTCATAGGCCAGCTTCTTGCGGCCCCAGTCCTCGGACTTGAGGATCTGGCCCTGGCGATC
>JBFGDW010000314.1:0-4011 GCA_041580435.1 Candidatus Polarisedimenticolia bacterium
CCGACGACGCCAGCGGTGGCCGGCTCACCGGCACCGATGGCATCCTGCGGGCGGGCCAGTACATCGCCGCCGCCTTCCAGCAGGCAGGCTTGTCGCCGGCCCCGGGCCTGGACGGCTACTTCCAGCCGTTCAGCTTCATCGCGGGGGTCCGCCAGGCGCCCGCCAACAATGCCCTGCAGGTGCTGGATGCCGGCGCCGCCGCCGGTGCAGGCGAAGCGTCCCTGGCCCGCGGCGTGGACTTCGCTCCGTTGACCTTCTCGGGCAACGGCGTGGCCGAGGGGGAGATCGTCTTCGCCGGCTACGGCCTGGTGGAGCCCTCCGAGGGCGGCTACAACTCCTACCAGGGGCTGGACGTGACCGGGAAGATCGTCCTGAGCCTGCGCGACATCCCCGAGGAGGTCTCCCCGGAGCGCCGGCAGGAGCTGGCCCTCTACGCCGGCGACCGGTACAAGGCCAAGCTGGCGGCGGATCGTGGCGCCGCCGGCTTCCTGCTGGCCATCGGACCGAGCTCCGCCAACGCCGGGGAGCTCATCCGCTTCCGGGAGAGCGACCGCACTTCGGCCATCCCCATCCCGGCGGCGTCGGTGACCGCCGCCGCCGCCGATGGCCTCCTGACGCCTTCGGGGAAGACGCTGGCCGCGCTCCAGGCCGGCCTGGACGGCGGCGTCATGGACCCTCACGCCGAGGCCCCGCGGGGGAGGCGCGTGCGCCTGGAGGTGAGCCTGGAGCGCATCCCCGGCACCTGCCGCAACGTGCTGGGCTACCTGCCCCCCTCACCGGGCGTCGAGGAGATTGTGCTGGTGGGGGGCCATTATGACCACATCGGCACCGGCGAGGGCCTGGGCTCCCTGGCCCGGGCCGGCGAGGAGGGGGCCATCCACAACGGTGCCGACGACAACGCCTCGGGAACCTCCGTGGTGCTGGAGCTGGCCGCCGCCCTGGGCGAGCAGGCGCGCCGGGAGCCCGACCGGCCCCGGCGTGGCCTGCTTTTCGCCGCCTGGAGCGGCGAGGAGCTGGGCCTGGTGGGCTCGAGCCGCTTCACCGAGGAGCCCCCGGTGCCCCTTACGCGCGTGGTGGCCTACTTCAACTTCGACATGGTGGGACGCCTGCGCGACAACCGGCTCATCGTCAAGGCCGTGGGCTCCTCGCCGGCGTGGCGAGGGCTGCTGGAGCGGCGCAACGTCCCGGCCGGGTTCAACCTCTCCCTCCTGGACGACCCCTACCTGCCCACCGATCTCACGTCCCTCTACACCAGCGGCGTCCCTGGTCTCGATTTCTTCACCGACCTGCACGACGACTACAACCGTCCCACCGACGACCCTGACACCTTGAACTACGACGGCATGGTGCGCGTGGCGCGCCTGGGCGAGAGCCTCGTCCGGGACGCGCTGGACCCCTCCCTGGCCATGGAGTACGTCCGCGTGCAGCAGACCTCGGCCCCCTCCAGCGGGATGGGCCGCAGGGTCTACACCGGCATGGTCCCCGACTTCGGGGGCGGCGGCGACGTGGATGGGATGCTGGTCTCCGACGTCCGGGCCGGAGGGCCGGCCGAGAAGGCTGGCGTGCGCGGCGGCGACATCGTGGTGGAGTTCGCCGGCAAGACCATCGGCTCGCTGCAGGACTACTCCGACGCCCTGCGCGGCGCCAAGATCGGCGAGGCGGTCCCCATCGTGGTGATCCGCCAGGGGGAGCGGATCACCCTCACCATCACCCCTGAGGCGCGCCAGCAGTAGACGGCCAGCCCCTCAGCAGTTCTTCTCCCCCTTGGCCATCTGGGCCATCCACTCGTCGCAGGCCTTCTGGCACTCCTCGGGAGTCATGTCCTTGATGTGCGTGCCGATGGACCAGGAGTGGCCGTAGGGGTCCATCACCGAGCTGAAGCGATCGCCCCAGAACATGTCCTCGGGCGGCATCTTCTCGGTGGCCCCGGCAGCCACGGCCTTCGTGTGGGCCGCGTCCACGTCCTGGACATAGATGTGCAGGGTATGGGTGGTCCCCTTGACCGTGGGCGGCGCCTGCACGAAGTGGCCCGGCCACTCGTCGGCCAGCATGATGATGGAGTCCCCGATCTTGATCTCGGCGTGCAGGACGCTGTCCTGCGGCCCGGCCATCTGCATGAGGACCTCGGCGCCGAATGCCTTCTTGTAGAACTCCAGAGCTTTCTTGGCGTCCTTCAGAACGATGGACGGCGTGACGGTATGGTACCCCTCGGGAATGGGCTTGACCTTGGGCATGTGGGATCCTCCTGGAACGGGTGTGGATCCATGATGCCCGACGCGAGGGCTCGGTGCAAGCCGGGGAGCCGCGACGGGCGCCGCCAGCCCCCCGGCTCGATCAGAAGCGCAGGCGCAGGTGGGCGATGATCATGTCGGCGTCGTAGTCGCCGTCCTCCAGGTCCAGGATCAGGGTCCCCGGCAGGTAGGGGTCCAGGTTGTTACGCTGGAAGCGGTTGGTGATGTACTCGTCGCGGATGAGCGAGATCCCCGCCTCCAGCCGCTCGCTGGCGTGGAACCGGAAGCCCAGGGAGTAGACCAGCCACTCGTTGTCATCGTACTCGGCGAAGCTGACGGCCGAGGCGGGATTGCCGCCTGTCGGCGTGAAGAAGATCGAGTCGCCGTCCGAGTCGGACCAGCTGCCGTTGAGGCTGACGCTCCAGCGCGGATTGATCCGGCCGGTGAGGCCCAGGCCCCAGGTGTCGGTGACCTCAGAGAGGGTCAGCTCCCAGGTGTCCAGAGGGTTGAAGGAGACCGTGCCCCCCGACTGGCGTGCCCGCTGAAAAGTCTCCCGGTCCGTTCGCGAGCCGAACACGAAGAACGTGAAGCGCTCATGGGGCGTGTAGGCGATCTCGGCGTTGTACTGGAAGATCTCCTCCTCCAGCAGGCCCATGGCCTCTCCCACCACCAGCGGCAGCGTCGGCCGTGTGGGGTCGGGGTCCGCGGCGTCGGGCACCAGGACGAACTCCGGATAGTCCACGTTGTGGGCGCTGGCGCCCAGGGTGATGCTGATGGTGTCGGTGGCGAAGATGGTGGCGGAGGCCCTCAGCGAGTCGTACTCCCGCTCGGCCTGATCGTACTTGCGCAGGCCGAACTGGTTGTTCACCTCTGAATTCGGATCGGTGAAGGTATCCAGCTGGGCCGCCACGTTGTAGCGGTCCACCGTGCGGTCGCCGCGCTCCCATCCACCGCTCAGCATGACCCGGTCGATGGCCCGGCTGTCCACGGTGATGTGGAAGATGTCCTCGTCGGATGAATCCACCTCCCGGAAGTCACGGTCCCAGCTCAGCAGGTCGTACCCCACGCCCACGTGGGTCTTGCGGGTGGGGTCGAAGCCGAACTCCACCCCCACCTTCTGGTTGGTGTAGCTGTAGGGAACGGTCGTGCGCGGGATCTGCTCCCATACGGCGTCCATGCGCACGTAGCCCGGGATGACGAAGGGCGCCGTCTTGTTGTCGTAGTCGTAATAGCGCGCCCGGAACTTCACCGAGGACCAGTCGTTGAAGCGGGTGCCGGCATTGGCGGTGAAGTGGAGGATGTCCACCTCCTGGTCAGCCGTTGCCCGGGGCAGGTTGGCCGGGTCAGACGCGTCGAAAGGCGGCCGGATGCTGGCGTCGGCCACGCTGGTGTTGATGGCCGAGTTGATGGTGTGGGCCAGGAGGGTGGCGTCCTGCTCCATGGTGCCGAAGGTGAGATTCCCGTTGAGCCACCCCCGCTGCCCCAGCCGGGCGTGGCCGCCGAAGAAGACATGCTGGGCCTCGTTGTCCGGCGCCAGGGCGTTGCGGCCGATGGAGGGCCCGCCAATGGACCGGGTCCCGGGCGAGGCGTAGGCGGTGGAGTCGGTGGAGTCGGTGATGCGCCAGAAGTTGTCGTACAGCAGGGTCTCCACGTCGTTGTTGAAGGCCGACACGTTCACGCCGAAGCGCAACCCGCCGCGGCTGGCAGTCCACTCGCCGGAGACCTCGGCGGTGTCCGTATCGTTGCTGATGGGCTCGGGCAGCTCGATGGCGTTGCTGAA
>JBFGDW010000315.1:0-4001 GCA_041580435.1 Candidatus Polarisedimenticolia bacterium
CGCCCAGAAGGAGGTGGTGGAGAAGCCGGCCAAGCCCAGAAAGGAGCCGCCACCGCCGCCGCCCGGCGAGACCGACAAGCAGCGCCGGAAGCGCGAGGCCCGGGAGGCCAAGCGGCGCGCCCAGGAGGAGAAGAAGGCCGCCAAGCGCCTGCCGCCCAAGCGCAAGGCCACCATCGTGGTCCCCGTTGTGGAGGGGCCCGAGTACGCCGTGGGCGACCTGACCCTCACCGGCAGCACGGTGTTCCCCCAGGATGTCCTCCGGGCGCTGATCCCCCTGCGCAAGGGAGAGACGTTCAACTCCGACGCCCTGCGCAAGGGGCTGGACAGCATCGAGTCGCTGTACGGCCAGCGCGGCTACTTCTACGCCGCCACCAACCGGGAGATCCAGCGGCGCACCGGAGGGGAGAACATCGCCGACGTGACGGTGACGGTGACCGAGGGGGATCAGTACTCCCTTCACCGGGTCGAGTTCGCGGGCAACCCCTCCACCCGGGACCGTGTGCTGCGCCGGGAGCTTCCCCTGGCCGAGGGGGAGGTCTTCAACTCCCGGCTGTGGCAGATCGGCCTGACCCGGATCAACCAGCTGGGCTACTGGGCCCTGAGCAAGGAGCCGGAGATCACCCCGGTGGAGGGCGAGGCCCGGCTCCAGGCCAAGGTGGAGGGAGCGGAGCAGGGGCGCAACGAGATCCAGGTCGGGGGCGGCTTCTCGGGGGTGGAGGGCGCCTTCTTCCAGGGCTCCTACTCCACCCGCAACTTCCTGGGGCGCGGCGAGATCCTGCAGAGCTCGGTGCAGGTGGGCGGCCGCAGCCAGCTCATCAACCTGTCCTTCACCGAGCCGTACTTCCTGGGCACGCGGAACACCGTGGGTGGATCCATCTTCAGCCGCGAGCTGGACTTCCGCGACTTCTCCCGCAAGTCCCAGGGCTTTTCTCTCCTCTTCGGGCAGCGCCTGGGGAACTTCTCGTCCTACGCCGTCACCTACCGCAACGAGCGCTTCGACGAGTTCGGTGGTGCCGCGTTCTTCTTCGACGCCAACAACCTGCCCGAGGGCTGGGAGAACCTGGACCCCACCGCGCTGTTCGCCGGCGAATTCGGCACGCCCATCCCCCAGGGAGTCCGGACCACCAACTCCACGCTGGTGCCGGTCTACACCTACAACACCGTCAACAACCCGTTCCGCCCCAGCCGGGGCTTCCGGCTCCGGGCGGTCCTGGAGCTCACCGGCAGCTTCCTGGGTGGCGACAACGAGTTCCTCAAGCCGTCCCTGGACGTGACCTGGTACCGCCCGGCCTTCCGGCGCAGCTACGCCGCCTTCCACGTGGAGGGCGGCATCGTCCGGGGCCTCAACAGCCGCCTCATCCCGCGCTCGGAGCGCTACTTCTTGGGCGGCGACATCCGCGGGCCCCGGGTGTTCGAGACCCGCAGCCTGGCGCCCATCGGCCCGGTGGCCAGCATCCCGCCGCTGGCCGACTCGGAGGGAAACATCGTTGGCATCCCCTTCGCCGTGGTGGGGGGCGAGAGCTACTTCCTGGTCCAGACCGAGTTCGTGGTCCGGCTCACCGACCCCTTCGACGTGGCCTTCTTCCTGGACGCCGGCAACGCCTTCGACGAGGTCACGGGCTTCGATCTGGGGGAGCTGCGCTATTCGGCGGGCCTGGAGGCCCGCTTCTACCTGCCCATCTTCCAGGCCCCGCTGCGCCTCATCTGGGGTAAGGTGCTGGACGAGGAGGACGGGGATCGGCTTAACTCTTTCCAGTTCTCCATCGGTTTCCCGTTCTGACGGGCGGCCGCCACAACCAGGGGATGATGAGGAAGCAAATGAAGATGTCCAGAGTGTCCGCGATGGCTGCCCTGATCCTGGCCCTGGCCCTCGCCGCGCCGGCGGCCCGGGCCCAGGCGGCCACCAAGATCGGAGTGTTCGACTCCAAGGTGGTCTTCGACAAGACGGCCGAGGGCCAGAGGCTGCAGAAGCATCTCAACGACAAGCGCGACGAGTACCGCGCCGGCGTCACCGCCAAGGAAGAGGAGATCCGTTCCCTGCAGCAGAAGCTGCGGGAAGGGGAGTTCACCCTCTCCGACGAGCGCAAGTCCATCATGCAGAAGGACCTCCAGCGCAAGCTGGTGGAGCTGGACTCCATCAAGCAGGAGGCCAACAACAACCTTCGCATCGAGCTGGAGGACGTGCAGGGGCAGCTGGACCGCAAGCTGCTGGAGGTGGTCAGGGAGGTGGGCAGCGAGGGGAGCTTCGCCCTGATCCTGGAGCGCAACACGCAGGTGGTGTACGCCTCCGAGACCGTGGACATCAGCCAGCTCATCGTGGACCGCTTCAACCAGAAGTATCCGGGCACCGCCGGCGGCGCCAGGTAGCCGGTCTTAGGCCGTGGAGCTTCGCCTGGCGGAGATCGCGGCGGCGGTGGGCGGGACCGTGGAGGGGGACCCCGACCGCCGGGTGACCGGCGTGGCCCCGCTGGACGAGGCCGGGGCCGGGCACCTGTCCTTCCTGGCCAATCCTCGCTACCGGCAGGCGGCGCGGCGCTCGGCCGCGGGGGCCATCCTGGCGGCTCCCGGGGAGGACCTGCCGGGGCGGGACCTCATCCGTGTGGCCGACCCGTACCTGGCCCTGGCCCGGGTCCTGGGCCTGTTCGCGCCCCCCGAGAAGCCACGCCGCGGCATCCACCCATTGGCCGTCCAGGGCGCGGGCTGCCGCATCGGCGCCGACCCCGACATCGCCGCGGGGGTCATCCTGGGCGAGGGAGTGCGCATCGGCGACCGGTGCCGCCTGCATCCCCACGTGGTCCTGGGGGACGGCGTGGTGCTGGGAGACGACGTGACGCTGCATCCCCACGTGGTGCTCTACCCCGGGGTCCGCGTGGGGCACCGGGTGGTGATCCACGCCGGGTCGGTGCTGGGTGCCGACGGCTTCGGGTATGCCGCCGGGGAGAAGGGGCCGGCCAAGGTTCCCCAGGTGGGCGGGGTCGTGGTGGAGGACGACGTGGAGATCGGCGCGTGCGTCTGCGTGGACCGCGGCACCCTGGGCGATACGCGCATCGGGCGCGGCGCCAAAATTGACAACCTGGTGCAGGTTGCCCACAATGTGCAGGTTGGCGCCGGCAGCCTGCTGGCCGCCCAGTCGGGCATCTCGGGCTCCACCCGGCTGGGCAGGGGCGTCATGATGGCGGGCCAGAGCGGGATTGTCGGGCACGTGGCCCTGGGTGACGGCGCGCGGGTGGGGGCCAAGTCCGCCGTGACCAAGGACGTGGCCGCGGGGGCCACGGTGGCCGGCATCCCGGCCGTGGAGATGGGGCGCTGGCGGCGGGCCGCCGCCGCCCTCAACCGGCTGCCCGATCTGCTGCGGCGCGTGGCCGCCCTGGAACGGCGCCTGGAGGAGAGTTCGGACCATGACTGACGCGCCCCAGGGGGCCATCGACATCCGCGAGATCCTCAAGGTGCTGCCCCACCGGTACCCCTTCCTGCTGGTGGACCGGATCCTCGAGTTCCAGGAGAACACCCGGGCGGTGGGGATCAAGTGCGTCACCGCCAACGAGCCGTTCTTCCCCGGCCACTTCCCCGGGCACCCGGTGATGCCCGGTGTCCTCATCATCGAGGCCATGGCCCAGGTGGGAGCCGTCCTGCTCCTGTCCACCATCCCCGACCGGGACGAGCGGCTGGTCTACTTCACCGGCATCGACCGGGCCAAGTTCCGGCGGCCGGTGGTGCCCGGCGACGTCCTCACCATGACCCTGACGGTCACCAACCTGCGCCGGCGCACGTGCAAGATGCACGGGGAGGCCAGGGTGGACGGCCAGCTGGCCGCCGAGGCCGACATCCTCTCGGCCCTGGTGGACCGGTAGGGCGGCGGGGGCCCGCGCCATCCATCCCACCGCCCTGGTGGATCCGGACGCCCAGCTGGGCGAGGACGTCACGGTGGGACCCTTCTGCGTCATCGGGCCCGGCGTGCGCCTGGGTGACCGGTGCCACCTGGAGAGCCACGTGGTCCTGTC
>JBFGDW010000316.1:0-3995 GCA_041580435.1 Candidatus Polarisedimenticolia bacterium
AATCCTCAAACCCTTGTGTGAGCAAGTGTTGGACCCCGGTGGGGGGCCCGGCCGGCCGGCCGGCCCCCGATCCCCAGTCTACGCCGCCGGACCCCCAGGGTTTCCCGGCCATTTGCTGCAAGGGCCCTCATTCACTAGATTTCCAGGGTGCTCACCGGCTTCAACACCGATGTCCTCCACGAGGGGCGCACCTACCACGTCCAGACCGAGGACAAGGGGGCGGACAACCCGCTCATCGAGACCCTCATCTATCTGGGCGGCGCGATCCTGGCCTCCCGCCGGCGCTCCTATGCCGAGCTGTCCGACAACGGGAGCGGACCCGTGGAACGAGAGAAGGTCTCGCAGCTCCTGGAGCGGCAGCATCAGGCAGTGGTGCGGGACATCCGGCTGGGGAAGTACGATCCTCCCGAGCTGCGCAAGCCGTTCGGGGAGGGGATCATCACCGACCGGAGCATGGACGAGGTGATCAAGGAGTTCATCGAGGAGGCGGGGGCCGACGGCTCGCTGCCGCCGCCGGCCGGCCGCGGGGAGCCGGGGGGGAAGTCGTGAGCCTGCGCCTCGTGGTCAATGGCAAACCCTGTGAGGCACCGTCCTCCGCCACCGTGGCCAGCCTCCTCCAGGAGCTGGAGATCCCAGCCTCACGGGTGGCCGTGGAGCACAACCGCCGGATCCTGAAGCGCGCGGAGTTCTCCGCTACCCATCTGCAGGATGGGGACCGGCTGGAGATCGTTCACTTCGTGGGCGGCGGTTAGGGTCCCTCGCGTCCGTCCTGGGAACAGCCCCCTGACGCCCGCCGCCGGCGGTGCTACGATCCCGGCATCATGAAGACCGACACGCTTCTCATCGCCGGGCAGAGCTACGCCAGCCGCCTCATCATCGGCACGGGGAAGTTCGCCGATGCCCAGACCATGCGCCGGGCCCACGAGGCCTCCGGGGCCCGCATGGTCACCGTGGCGGTGCGCCGGGTGGAGCTGGACCGGAGCAAGGAGTCACTCCTGGACTTCATCGACACCGAGCGCATGGCGCTGCTGCCCAACACCGCCGGCTGCTACGACGCCGCCGAGGCCATCCGCACCGCCCACCTGGCCCGGGAGGCCTGCGGCACGCCCCTCATCAAGCTGGAGGTCATCGGCGACGAGAAGACCCTCTTCCCCGACAACGAGGGGCTGCTTCAGGCCACGCGGGAGCTGGTGAAGGACGGCTTCACGGTGCTCCCCTACACCAACGATGACCTGGTGATGTGCAAGAAGCTCAGGGACGCCGGCGCCGCCGCGGTGATGCCCCTGGCGGCGCCCATCGGCTCGGGGCTGGGGATCCAGAACGCCGCCAACCTGCGCCTCATCCTGGAGGAGATCACCGACGTGCCGGTCATCGTGGATGCCGGCGTGGGCACCGCGTCGGATGCCGCCATCACCATGGAGCTGGGCGCCGACGGCATCCTGCTCAACACCGCCGTGGCCGGCGCCGGTGACCCGGTGCGTATGGCCCGGGCCATGAAGCTGGCGGTGGAGGCGGGCCGCCTGGCCTACGAGGCCGGGCGCATCCCGAAGAAGCCGTACGCCAGCGCCAGCTCCCCCCTGGACGGGCGCATCGGCTAGCGGCCGCGGAACACCGGCTTGCGCTTCTCCTTGAAGGCCGCCAGCGCCTCCAGGCGGTCCTCGGTGGAGAGGATGGTCTCGTAGGCCCGCCACTCCAGCTCCAGACCCTCCGCGAGGGGCACGTCCAGCGCCGCCTCAACCGCCCTCTTGGCGGCCCGCACCGCCAGCGGCGCCGAGCGCGCCATGTCGGCCACCAGATCCACCGCCGCCTCCACCACCTTGCCGCTGGGAGCGGTGAGATCCGCCACGCCGTCGGCCAGGGCCTCGGCCGCGGTGTACAGCCGGCCCGAGAAGATCCAGCGCTTGGCCCGCGCCGGGCCGATGAGGCGCGGCAGGCGCTGGGTGCCACCGGCGCCGGGGACGATGGCCAGGGTGGTCTCGGGCAGGCCCATGCGCCCGGCCTGGTCCAGCACGCGGAAGTCGCAGGCCAGGGCCAGCTCGCAGCCGCCGCCGGCGGCGGTGCCGTTGATGGCGGCGGCGGTGGGCACCGGCAGCTCGGCCAGGGCCTGGAAGGTGGCCGACAGGGTGCGCACGAAGGCGCGCACCTGCTCCTCGGGCATCCCCTGGCGCTCCTTGAGATCGGCGCCGGCGCAGAAGGTGCGTCCCTCGCCGGTGAGGACCACGGCCCGCACCGACGGATCGGCGGCCAGCGCCGCCGCGGCGGCGCCCAGGTCGGCGACGAGCTGGCGGCCCAGGGCGTTCACCGGGGGGCGGGCCAGGGCCAGCACGCCGATGCCGGCCTCGTCCTGGCTGTAGCGGAGGGTGGGCAGCGCACTTAGGGCGGCGCCGGCGGATCCAGGAGCGGCAGATGCCATGGGGTCACCTCTTCTTGCGGGCCGTGGCGCGGGCCGGCCGGGCTGGGCGCGCCGCATCGGCGAGGACGCCCCCCGGGGCCAGGGCACCCCGGGTTCCCACCTGGGGCAGGCGGAAGCGCGGGGGGATCTCCACCTCCATGAGGAGCAGCGCCATGCCGTGGGTCTTCCCCTGGGCATCGTTCTTCAGGCTGGCCGAGCCGCCGCCGCCCAGGGAGTCGTGGAGCAGGAAGTTGAAGGCCAGCAGGTTGGGGACCTCGAAGCGCTCCACCTTCCCCTTGACGATCCCCTTGAAGTGGCGCTTCACCCGCGCCGGAGTCACCTGCCGGCGGATCAGCTCGTAGCTGGCCTGGTCGTAGGCCAGGAGCCCCACGTTGCTGCCGTCCCCCTTGTCGCCGGAGCGGGCGTGGGCGATGCGGTACAGCGGCACCTTCATGCCAGGTCCTCCACGTGCACCGTCAGCTCCACCCGGTCCTTGGGGATGAGGGCGGGCCAGAAGGCGATGGCCTCGGTGGCCTTGGGCCGGCCGCCGGCGAACCCGGTCACGCCGGGCGGCCCCGAGGTCACCAGCGGCGCGATCTCCCTGCCGAACCGATCCACCTTGGCCCGGTCCGGGTCCTTGACTCCGACCCGGAGCACCACCTCCGCCGCCCCGGGATCCTCGCCGGCGATCCCCTCGTGGCACGAGTTGACGCCCAGGAACTCGGTGCGGGTCTGCTGGTAGGTGCAGCCGGCCCGCTCCAGGCGGCCCCAGAGGGCCCTGGCGCAGACCTTGGCCTTGGCCAGGGCGTCGGGCCCGGACAGGGTGAGCTGCCCCGTGGACTTGTAGCCGTCCAGGTAGGACATGGAGACCTTGTAGAACCCGGTGGCCGGCGCCCCCTTGATGCCGCTCACCCGCACCCGGTTGCGCCCGGCCGGCTCCAGCTGGATGCTGGTGAAGTCGGCCACCACGTCGGGGGTGATGTAGCGGGAAGGGTCGCCCATCTCGTAGACGAGCTGCTCCGCCACCGTGTCGACGCTCACCATGCCGCCGGTGCCTGGGTGCTTGGTCACCACGAAGGAGCCGTCGGGGGAGGCCTCCACCAGGGGGTAGCCCAGGCGGTCCCAGCCCTTCACCTCCCACCAGCGGGAGAAGTTGCCGCCGGTGCACTGGGCGCCGCACTCCAGGATGTGCCCGGCCACCGTTCCCGCGGCCAGCCGGTCCCAGTCGTCCCAGGCCCAGCCGAAGCGGTGCACCATGGGGGCCAGGGTGAGGCCCGGGTCGGTGCAGCGGCCGGTGAGCACCACCTGGGCGCCGGCATTGAGGGCCTCCACCATCCCCTTGGTGGGGAGGTAGACGTTGGCCGACAGCAACCGGTCCTGGACCGCCGTCACCGGCCGGCCGTCGTCCATGCTGGCCAGCTCCACGCCGTCGCGCACCAGGGCGGGGATCTGCTCCAGGATGTCGTCGCCGCTGACCGTGGCGATGGTCAGCCGCTGCACGCCGGCACGGCGGGCCGCCTCGAACAGCGCCTCCCGGCAGGCCTCCGGGTTGACGCCGCCGGCGTTGGCCAGCACCTTGACGCCACGCTCCACCAGGCGCGGC
>JBFGDW010000317.1:0-3978 GCA_041580435.1 Candidatus Polarisedimenticolia bacterium
CAGGCGAGAGGCGCTGGTGCATCCAGTAGCCGGGCCCACTGACGATGGCCTCCTCCTTGCCTGCCGGATCGACCCACAAAAGCGTATCGGGCTCCGGCGAGTCCGCCGCCGGCGCGTAGCCAAGCAGACCCGTGCGGGAGGTGGCAAAGACGTGCACCACGGCCCCGCTCAGCCCCGGAACGGTGTGAATGCCCGCCGCGAGGGGTGTCTCGGTGCCGGGATCGCCTCGGCCGTCCGGATCGTACGTCGAGGCGAACAGCTCCGCGCCGCGGGCGAACACCAGGTGCCCGCTGGGCACGTACCTGGCGTCGCTGGCATGCCGCTTCAGGATCTTCCAGGTGCGGTCCTCCAGCGCGAGCAGCGCCGCGTGCCGTCCAGAGTCGGTGGTCAGGGTGAAGATGATCTGCGAGGGATCAGGACCCGGGCCGGGGAAATGGTGGCCGCTGATCCCCGCATCGATGTCGATGGTGGTCAGCTGCTCCGGTGTTCCGCCGTCTCCGTCGACACGCCACAGGCCCGTGTCGGTGGAGTAGACCATGGTCCCGTCCGCGAGCCACGTTCCGTCGAAGGCGGCTGAGTTGACCTCGCACACCGGCTGGGGCACGCCCCCCGGCAGCCGGATCTTGCGCAGCGAGTTCTCCGACAGGAAGGCGACCCAGAGGCCATCGGGCGAGAAGAAGGCGCCGCGGGCTCCGTCGGCCCCGGCGATGGCCCGCGGGGCGAACGCGTCGGCGTCCTTGAGGTAGAGGCTCGTGCGCCCGCCCTCCTGGACCGTCACGGCGAGCTTCCTCCCGTCGGGCGAGATGGCCAGCAGCCGCGAGAAGCCGATCTTGGCCCAGGTGTCCCGGGTGACGCGCCAGTTGACGTGGCTGCCGGGCGGCAGGGTGAGCACCGAGCGCCGCACGCTCGCCGGCTCCGCCGGCGCGGCAGGGCCTCCCGGGCCGAGCCAGAGGGCAGCGGCGAGGGCGGCGCCCAGGATGGCGCACAGCGTCCAGGGGAGCGCCGCCATGGCCGGCCGTCGTGCCGGGGCCTGTCCGGACGATGTCGCTTGATCGGCCGCGACCCCCGGGGCGTCCTCCAGCTCAAGGCGCACATCGCCCATGGCCTGCAGCCGCTGTCTCCGATCCTTGGCCAGGCAGCGCCTGAGGAGGCGGCGCAGCGCCGGGCCGGTGGCGGCCGGCAGGCGCGACCAGTCCGGCTCCGTCTGCAGGATGGCGCCGATGGCGTCGCTGGCGGTCTCACCCGGGAAGGGCGTGCGCCCCGTGAGACATTCGTAGAGGATGACCCCCAGCGACCAGACATCGGTGCGGGCATCCACCGGCTGGCCGCGGGCCTGCTCCGGCGACATGTAGGAGGCGGTTCCCAGGATGGTACCGGGCAGTGTCGCCTCGGCGGTCACCGTCGGGGACAGGGAGAGATCGGACGCCGCGGCCGCCGGATCCTGCAGGGCCCGCGCCAGGCCAAAGTCCAGCACCTTGGTCGTGCCGTCCGGGCACAGGATCACGTTGCCGGGCTTCAGATCCCGGTGGACGATCCCCTTCTCGTGGGCCACCTCCAGGGCCGCGGCGATCTGGCGGCAGGTTTCCCGGGCGGCCTCCACCTCCAGCGGGCCGCGCCGCAGACGCCCGGCCAGCGTCTCGCCCTGCACCAGCTCCAGGACCAGGCAGTGGATGACACCGCCGTCCATCTCGATGCGCTCGAAGCCGTAGACCTGGGCGATGCCCGGGTGGTTGAGGGCCGCCAGGACCCTCGCCTCGCGCTGCAAGCGCGCCAGACGCCCGGCGTCCGACGCGAGCTCAGCGGGCAGCGTCTTGAGCGCCACCTCGCGGTCCAGGGTCGTGTCCAGCGCCTTCCACACCACGCCCATGCCGCCCTGGCCGATCTTCTCGACCACGCGGTAATGGAGAAGCCTCTGCCCGGCCTTGAGCGGCAACCGCGCCTCCCTCCCGTGGAGCAAGACAGACTATCAGGCCTGATTGCTTCCGTGCCCGACCAGGATCGTTGTATCGTAGACCGTCCATGGACTCTCACGCCTCGCGCCAGCCAAAGCCCGCCGAGATCTCTCCATGAAGTTCATGCTGGCCCAGCTCTCCTACTTCTTCCGCGAGCGCCAGGCGCGAAGGAATCTCTCGGCGCTGACCAAGTACGCCGTCTTTGTCCTGGCCGTGATCAGCGTGTACTCCGTGCTGTTTCACCTCATCATGCTGCACTTCGAGGGAGAGCAGCACAGCTGGCTCACGGGGTTCTACTGGACCCTCACGGTCATGAGCACCCTGGGCTTCGGCGACATCACGTTCCATACCGATATCGGCAGGATCTTCAGCATCATCGTTCTGCTGTCGGACATCATCCTGCTCCTGATCATGCTGCCGTTCACGTTCATCAGGTACTTCTACGCCCCATGGCTTGAGGCGCAGATCCGCTTCCAGGCGCCCCGGGCCGTGCCCGAAGGCACGAAGAATCACGTGATCATCTGCCGCCATGACTCCATCGCACCCGGCCTGATCAAGAAGCTGGAGTTCAACCAGATCCCCTACTTCGTCGTCGAGAAGGCTCCGGCCGTGGCCGGCGAGCTGTCTGCTGAGGGCATCTCGGTCATCGTGGGCGAGATCGACAGCCGCGAGACGTTCGAGAGCCTCCGTGTGGAAGACGCCCGCATGGTGGTGGCCAACCACGCGGACACGGTCAATACCAACATCACCTTGACCGTGCGGGAGATCAGCTCCCGCGTGCCCATCGTCTCCCTGGTGGACAACGAGGAGTCCATCGACATCCTGGAGCTGAGCGGGGCCACCCACGTCCTGCCGCTGAAGCGCAAGCTCGGAGAGCTGCTGGCATCGCGGGTCAACATCGGCGATCGCTCCTACCACGTCACGGGACGGTTCAAGGATCTGCTCATTGCAGAGTTCACGGTGCATGGAACTCCCCTGGTGGGCCAGACTGTCCGGGAGACCCGGCTCCGGGAGCTCACGGGAGCGAACCTGGTGGCTGTCTGGCACAAGGGACACCTTCGCCCCGTCAGGCCCGATGACCGCTTGCAGGAAACGACCATCCCGGTGGTGATCGGCAACGAGCAGCAGCTGGCCCAGCTGGGGAAGATGCTCGGATCCGACCAGGAGCCCGCCAGGCCGGCGCTGATCCTCGGGGGCGGCAAGGTGGGGCTGGCCGCCGCCCGTTTCCTCAGGCGGCGGGGCGTCCGCGTGCATCTGGTGGAGAAGGAGGAGCGGCTGCGGCGCTTCCTGGAGCCCGAGGTCGACTGGCTCGTCATGGGCGACGCGGCCGATCGCAAGGTCCTCGATGAGGCCGGCATCGGAAAGGCTGGAGCTGTCCTGCTGACCACCGCGGATGACGCCGTGAACATCTACCTTGCGGTCTACTGCCGGCGTCTGAGACGGGAGCTCAACATCGTCAGCCGGGTCACGCATGAGCGCAACATCGAGGCCATCTACCGCGCCGGCTCGGATTACCTCCTGAGCTACGCCTCGCTGGGACGTGAGTGCGTGGTGGCGATGCTCCTCGGGCGCGAGCCCATCATGGTGGGAGAGGGAGCCGATTTCTTCGCGGCGGCCATCCCCGCCTCGCTCCAGGGACGGACCCTCGCCGAGAGCCAGATTGGAACCCGCACCGGCCTCATCGTGATTGCCGTGGAGGAAGGCTCCCGGATGGCCACGAATCCGGGGCCAGGATCCATCCTCCCGGCCGGCGGCCGACTCCTCATGCTGGGCACCGCGGAGCAGCGCCGATCATTCTCCACGGAATTCGATTGAGCAACCCGCCCTACCTGTCCCCCAGCCCCGCCAGGGCCTCCGCCACCCGTGTCAGGCGCGGGTCGTCCTCCGGAACGGCGGCGGAGCCCACCTGCTGGGCCTCGCGCAGCACGCCGGCCGCCTCCTGGTGCCGCTCCAGATCCCGCAGGCACAGGCCGTAGCCTGACAGCATGATGAAGAGATACCTGCTATTGGGTGGCAGTGCCCGGCG
>JBFGDW010000318.1:0-3952 GCA_041580435.1 Candidatus Polarisedimenticolia bacterium
GACCGATCACCCGGCCGACGACTGGGATCCGGCCTTCACATCCGACGGCCGGCACCTGATCTTCACCTCCCGGCGCGGTGGCAACTTCGAGATCTACATGGCTCACGCCGACGGAAGCGAGGCCCGGCAGGTGACCCTGGACGGCGTCGACGCAGAGAACGCCCCCGCCCCGCCCGACGGGGAGTGGCAGGTGTACAACTCAGGACATCCGGACCATCCAGGCATCTGGAAGATCCGGTCCGACGGCACCGAGGCCCGCCGCATCGTGCCGGGAGCCTGCCAGTGGCCCGAGGTCTCGCCCGATGGACGCCACGTGGCCTACTCCATCACGGCCCGTGCCGGGCAGGTGGACATTCGCGTGGCCCGGGTGGAGGACGGCGCGGTCCTGCCATTCCGCATCGAGCTGTTCACCACGGAGGCGGCGCGGGGGCGGGTGCGCTGGCTGCCCGACGGGCGCCGCCTGGCCTTCACCGCCGAGGATGGGGAGGGGCGCTCGGCCATCCTGGTGCAGGATTTCGACCCTGAGGCCACCGACACGTCGCAGACCATGCGCACCCTCGTGCGGATGGAGGCCAACGTGATGGCCGAGAGCTTTGCCATCGCCCCCGGCGGGAACCGGATCACCGTGGCGGGTTCGGAGCGGATGTGGAACCTGTTGACGGCCGAGAATCTGGCGGGCCTGTCGCCATGAGGCCAGGCCGGGACGCGGCGTCAGAGGCCTAGCCGGGCAGGACCTGGAACGTCTTCCGGGCCAGGACCCGGCCCGAGGCGTCCCGGGCCTCCACGGCCCAGGCGCCGGCCGATCCCGGCAGCAGGGTGTGGCGCGTGTAGACGCGCCAGTGGGGGCCGCCCACGCGCACGTCGTGGCGCGCCACCGGGCTGCCCTCCTGGAGCCAGACGTGCTCCACCCTGTCGCCATCGGCGCCCCCCACCACCCGGGTCCAGAACCACGCCAGCGTCCCCTCGCGGAACTCGTCCCGGGGGCCGACCAGGGTGCGGTCGATCACGTCCATGCCGACGCCCGACTCGGTGACCGACAGGGAGGAGGAGCGCGCCTCCGCCAGCGGGGCCTCGCCAGGCGTCGCCGCCGCGGGCGCGTCGTCCTGGCGGGGCGCGGGCGCATCCACTGGAGAAGCCGGGCCGGGCCCGGGCTCGCGAGGCGCGGGTGCCGCCTGCACTGGCACGGGTGGCGTGCCGGTGGCATCTTCCGGAGGGACCTGGCCTGGGTCCGGCGCGGGTGCCTCGGTGCGTGTGGCCGTGGGGACGGTCCGGGCGGGGGCGACGGGTTTGGCGGGCGCGGAGGGGGACGAAGCCGCGGGAGTGGGTTCGCCGGGGGAGGGGGTGCGCAGCATGAGCCACCAGGCGCCGGCCGCCGCCGCCACCGCGAAGGGGAGGGCGATGAGAAGGGCACGCAGGGCCGGCCCGGCCAGGAGGCCGCCACCCAGGTGGGAGCCCCGGTCCACGTGGCGGGCCATGGCCCGCAGCACCGCCTCGCCGTCGGTCTCCCAGGCCAGCCCCTGTGCCCGCTCCTCCCGGAGGTAGTCCTCCACGGCGTCACCGGCGTCCAGACCCAGGAACTCGGCGTAGGCCCGCACGAACCCCTTGTTGAACGCTCCGCCTGGGAGCCGGTCCAGGCGCCCCTCCTCCAGCGCCTCCAGGTGATGGCGGCTGATCTTGGTGGAGGCGGCGATCTCCTCCAGGGCGATCCCCTGGCTCCTACGGGCCTCGCGCAGCTGTTCGCCGAAGGCGCTCATGACAGGGCAAAGATGGCCCCCGCGCCCGCATCGGGCAACGAGGGGCCTTGGTCCAGCTTAGCCCAGCCTCCAGCCCCTTGTCCGGGCTGGCCCCGTCCCGCGCGGCGAAGTTGCCGCATCCGGGGAGACCCGTCCCGGGCCGGCCGTCGACACGCCCGAGTGGACGACCACGGACACAGCGCGCCCGCGTCGCCTCATGGGACCGCGGCCGCGCCTGCCTGGCAGGTGAACCGTTCCCGGGCGAGCACCTGGCCGCTGGCGTCCCGGGCCTCCACGGTCCAGTCGCCGGCCGACCCGGACCCCAGGGTCTTGCGGCTGGCGTTGCGCCAGTGGGGCCCGCCCACGCGCAGTTCGTAGGTCGCCATCACCCGCCCCTCGCGCAGCCAGACATGGCGCAGCCGCTGACCGGCCCGCCCGCCGACGCTGCGCGTCCAGAACCACGCCTGGTCCCCTTCCTGGAAGCGGCTGACCCGGGCGGCGAGATCGCGACCCTCGAGGCCGGCGCCCACCCCCGATTCCTGCACCGCGAGGGATCCCGGCCGGGCGGCCGCGGAGGCCGGCTCTGGTGCCGGGGATGATGCTGGCGCCGGGGAAGAGCCTGGCGCGGCGGAGGGGGTCGGCGCCAGCACGGCCGCCGGCGGCGGGAGGTCGGAGCGCAGGTCCTGGGTGGTGGGCCCGGCGGTCACCGCGGGGGGTCGCGGGCCGGACGCGCCGTCGGTCCCCGTCGGTTGTACCGCTGCGCTGGGAGAGGAAGCGCCGGTGGGCGCGCGGGACTCGGCGGCGGCCGCTGCCCCGGGTGTCCGCGCCGGGCCCAGCGCCAGCCACGCGGCCAGGGCGGCCGCGCCCAGCCCGCCCGCCACCAGCAGCGTGCGGCGCAGGAGGATCCAGTCCAGGACCAGGGTGGGCCGCTCCCCGTCGGAGCGCAGCTCCATGAACGCCCGCCCGGGCGCCGGAAGCTCGCGGTCGGCATCGGGAGATTTCAGCCCCTGGGCCCGCTCCTCGCGGGTGTAGGCGTCCACCGCGGCCTCGGGGTCGATCCCCACGTGACGGGCGTAGGCCCGCACGAACCCCTTGTTGAACGGCCCGCCGGGGAGGCGATCCAGCTCGTTGCGCTCCAGGGCCTCCAGGTGGTGGCGGCCTACCTTGGCCGCCCTGGCCACCTCCTCCAGGGGGATGCCGCGCTTCTCGCGCTCCTCCCGCAGCCTCTGGCCGAACGTGCCCATGGCGAACCGGGGCCAGCATACCGCGATCCCGCCAAACGGGCTAGACTGGCCGCCGCCGGCCGGGTGCCGCGGCGCGCCGGGCGGGACAGGAGACGCGATGCGAAACCAGCGGCAGGCCGGGCGGCGGGCCGGCATCCTGGCGGGGATCGTCCTGATGGCCGGGGCCGGAGGAGCCGCGCCGGCCGGGGCAGAGGAGACCGCGCGGGCCGGGCGCGTGCAGGCCCAGGTGGAGCGGATCCTCCCCCGGATCACCGAGATCCGCCACCACATCCACCAGTACCCCGAGCTGGGGAACCGGGAGTTCAAGACCGCCGCGCTGGTGGCGGAGCACCTGCGCGACCTGGGGCTCTCGGTCGCCACCGGGGTGGCCCACACCGGGGTGGTGGGCATCCTGAAGGGAGGCCGGCCCGGAGGCGTGGTGGCGGTGCGCGCCGACATGGACGCGCTGCCGGTCACCGAGGACACTCCCTACCCGTTCCGCTCCACGGTGCGCTCCACCTGGCAGGGCCAGGAGGTGGGGGTCATGCACGCCTGCGGCCATGACATCCACACCGCGGTGCAGCTGGGCGTGGCCTCGGTGCTGGCCGCCCTCCGCGACGAGATCCCGGGGACGGTCAAGTTCATCTTCCAGCCGGCCGAGGAGGGGCCGCCGCAAGGGGAGGAGGGGGGAGCCGAGCTGATGCTGGCCGAGGGGGTCCTGGACAACCCGCGCCCGTCGGCCATCTTCGGGCTGCACGCCTTCGCCGAGATGGAGGTGGGGAAGGTGGGCTACACACCTGGCCCTGCCTTCGCGGCCATCGACCAGTTCCGCATCACCCTGAAGGGCCGGCAGGCCCACGGAGCGCACCCGGAGCAGTCCATCGACCCAGTGGTCCTGGCCGCCCAGGTGGTTCTGGCCTTCCAGACCATCCCGTCCCGTACCCTCCCGCCCCTGGAGCCCAGCGTGGTCACCGTGGGGATCATCCGGGGGGGGCA
>JBFGDW010000319.1:0-3949 GCA_041580435.1 Candidatus Polarisedimenticolia bacterium
CCCCCCCCCCCCCCCCCCCCCCGCGCGGGTGGCTGGGATCAGCGGTGGACCTGGATGTTGCCGCGGGTCAGGGGTCCTGCCTGCGACGACGTCAGGCCGCCGGTGATCTCGATGCGGAACTGGTCGTTGCTGCCCGGCTCCCCGTTGTCCACCACCGTGATCTCGAACGTCACGGGGGTGCTCCCCACACGGCCGGTGCCGCTGAAGGTGACCTCGTTGGCGCCGGTCTGCACGAAGGAGAGGATGGTGTCCGAGACCAGGTGGATGTCCTCGAGCTTGTCGTGGTAGTTGACGTGGCCCGAGAGGCTGCTGTCGGCGTTGAAGCCGAAGTTGATGCTCTTGCCTCCGATGCCACCGCCGCCGGTGACCTTCTTGATGCCGCCGTCCACCGGACAGGTGCACGTGGCACTGCACTCGCCGGGGCAGGCCGTGTCAGCGGCGCCGTCGCACTCCTCGCCGGCCTCCACGATGCCGTTGCCGCACGAGGCGCTCTCGATCTTGCAGGTGGCCGAGCAGCCGTCACCGGAGACGGTGTTGCCGTCGTCACACTCCTCGGGGGACTCCACCACGCCGTCACCGCAAACCGGCGGCGGCGGGCCGAGGGTGCAGTCCTCGGGGATGGTGTACTGGGTGCCGCCCCGGGCGATGTCGGTGATGCCGTTCACGCCAGGGGTGAAGGTCTGGCCCCGCAGGCCCACCAGTGTCGAGCCCGCCGCCACCGGCGGGCCCGCCGTCACGAACGGGTTGAGCTTGCTCAGCAGGACCTTCAGGGTGATGGTGCCGGCCGCCGAGTCAAAGCCGCCGAAGTCGGCGTTGCCCCGGGTGGTGTAGGTCAGCCCGCCGCCGGAGGCCCGCACGGCCGTGCCGTAGGTGAACACTCCGGCCGGGTCCAGGTCGGTGGAGGCCCGCAGGAAGAACTGGCTGCCCCGGTCCGACAGGCCGAAGGTGTACTCGCCGGTGGGGCTCATGACGCTGTTGGGGGCGTTGGCGGCGAAGTTGATCCGCCAGTTGCCGCCGGGAACCACCGCCGGCAGGTCCGAGACGCTCATGGTGGCCACCAGCATCTTGCCCGCCTCCGTGTCCTCGCAGGAGTACTTGATGGAGAGCACATCGAAGGGGCTGTTGGTGGGCGTCATGCCCAGCAGGCCGATGACATGGTCCTGGGCGAAGTCCTGCACCTGGCTGCCGTCGGCGGCCGGGGGCGTGGGCGGCGGCGGCGGGCCGGGATCGGGGACGTTGCCGCCGCTGAAGCTGGGTCCGCTGATCTGCCGGGTCACGAACGTGTGCCCGTTGAAGTCGTTGTGGTCACTGGTGTAGCCGATGACCGCCGCGCCCACCGGATCGATGGACACCTGAAAGTAGTCCAGGAGATTGCGGTTGGCCGAACCCAGAAGCCCGCCGAGGCTGATGTTGCTGCCGTGGATCACGTGATCGCTGGCGATGACCTGCCGGAAGGTCGGGCTGGTGGCCTTGGCGTTGAGGGTCTGGGCGAAGAAGACGTTCCAGTCGGCGGCGTCGCTGTTGGTGGCCGAGCTGGTGCCGTACCAGACCACCGCCACCGAGCCAGGCAGGGCTCCGGTCTCGATCCAGGGCATCAGGGATGTGGCCGTGTCGGGGCCGTCGCTCACCCGCACCGGCTGGGCCCAGGTCTTGCCCTTGTCCACCGAGTGGGCCAGGAAGATGGCGCTGCCGTTGGAGTAGGCCACGTAGACCGTGCCGTCGTCAGCCACCTTCACCGGGGCGAAGATGTTGTTGACGCCGGTGGCATCGCTCACGGCCACGTGGTCGGTGTACAGGACAGGCGCCAGGCCCGGGGCGGGCGGCGTGCCCACCGCCACCGTGATGGTGCTGCCGGTCTGGCGGCTGGCGTACACGGTGCCATCGTTCTGGTCCACATCGATGTAACCGGTCTGGCCGTTGATGCCGATGAACACCGGCGGCCCGTAGGTCAGGCCCCCGTCGTCGGAGCGCTGGATGAAGTGGTTCACCGGGACGCTGATGGTCCGGTAGTAGAGGTAGACGCTGTTGGGGCCAAACGCCTCGATCCACTGCCGGTCGTCCACCGGGACCTGGCTCCCCACCGGGTTCAGGGTCCAGTTGTCCCCCCGGTCGGTGGAGCGCATGGCGGAGATGTTGGCCGCCACCAGGCTCACTGCCGCCAGGTTGGGCGGGTCCGTGCCGCCGAAGCCCACCGCCAGGTCGATGTCGCCACCGCCATCGGCGCCCACCGACAGGGCGTTGTCATCATCCAGCAGGAATTCATCAGGCTGGCCTCGGTAGACCGGGTTGCGCATCCAGGGGTCGTAGTCGGGACTGCCCGGACGCAGGTCGAAGTACCAGAGATCCGTCCCGGCGGGTACGCCACGGATGCCGGCCACGTAGTGGTTGCCGAACTCGTCGGTGCGGTTGGAGGGCTCGCCATCGGCCCTGGCGGCCGGCGCCTTGACAGCGGTGTCCGGGCTGAACCCGATTCCGCCCTTCACGTAGTTGGCCGAGCGGGTCACTGGCGCATCGCCCACCGTGGCGGTCCCGACGTAGGGGTCGCCTGGCGCCACGGCGAAGTAGATGACATGGACCGTGTACAGCCCCGTGCCGGTGGCGGACGGGTTGATGGCCGCCGCCTCGGTGGTCACCGGGGGCGCGTCGCCCGAATCATCGATCTCGGGGCCCGAGTTGCTGTCCTTGTGGATGACCAGGTCGTAGTCGTTGGCACCCAGGGTCCAGTCGATGCGCACGTTGATGATCTTCCCGACCCAGTCGGCGGGCACCCCGCCCACCGTCAGGTTGAACGTGTCGCAGTTCGTGCCCTCGATGCAGGTGCTCTCGTTGAGAGAGGCCACCGGTGTCAGGGGGCTGAAGCCGTCCCAGGTCACGCTGGTGGTGGGCGTGATGGTTCCCGACGATGGCGTGGCCGCCTCCAGAGTGGGGTTGGAGCCGAGCACCAACGCCAGAGCCAGGGACAGGCTCAGGAACGGGCGCGTGAAACGCTGTCTCATGGTGACCTCCTGCGGCGGCCGTCGCCGGGACGTGCGCCGGTGGCGCTGGGGACGCGGAACGAGCGGGCGGGCGGGCCCCGGAAGGGAGCGGAGGGGATGGACGGCCTGCCCGCGGCGTCCCAGCAGCAGCCTGTGGATGTGAAGGTCCATGCCTCCTCCGTTCGGACCGGAGCATGGGCCGCGGGCATTGAGGAATTCTTGAACAGGGGCTTGAAACAGGCGGGAGGTGGACGCCTAAGCCTTTTCAGATCAAGGCTTTAGATTTTTTCCACGCACACGTGCATTGGGCGCGGACGCAGACGTCCGCGCCCCGGAGCCGCGTCGAGCCTCCGGACCTGCCCGGTGCGGTTCTGACCCGCCCCCGGGGTCAGGGACAGGCGGTGGCCGAGGTGTCCCGGGTGCCCGCCTGCATGGGCCCGTCGCTCTCGTAGGTGCCCCGGGCACCGCCGCTGGTCCCCCGGACCAGGTAGTACCAGGCCCCCGGACCGGCTGGCGCAGCTGCCTCGTTGAAGAGGTTCGCCGCCAGGCCCGAGGCGGCGCAGGACGCACCGGCCATGCTGCCGCCAGCCGCCACCAGGTCCGCGATGCTCCCCCGGAGGACCTGGTACCCGGTGGCATCCGGCGAGTCCGTCCAGGCCATGCTGTCCAGCGCCATCCATCGCACGTTCACGATGCGCGCCGGCCCCGCGCGCTGGCAATCAGGATCGGCGCCGTCGTAGAGCCCGTCCCCGTCGTTGTCCAGGCCCAGCGTCTCGGGCTCCGGGTTGGGGGTCTTCCAGGACTCGTCACCGTCCTCGACGTTGTTGACATTGCAGCTGCTGTTGAGGATGAAGGCGGACACGGTCCCGTAGATCGGGGGCTTCACCGATTCGGGTAACGGCTCGGTGTCGAGATCGTGGCAGGTGGCGCAGATGGGCACGTCTTGCTGGAAGACGTGGCGCCAGCGCAGCCCG
>JBFGDW010000320.1:0-3946 GCA_041580435.1 Candidatus Polarisedimenticolia bacterium
CAGCTGGATGCGGCGCCAGGTCTGCACGTCCAGCTCGGTGAGCAGGGCCACGTTCTGCTTGGGCGCCAGGCGCCTCGCCAGGCTGTAAAAACGCAGCGCGTCGTCGTCGGCGTAGCGCAGCTGGGGCAGCTTGCCCAGGCCGTCGTTGTTGCCGACGATGACGGCGTACACCAGGGGCGTGGGGGCGGCGGACATGGGGTCTCCTGAGGAGGCGGATTATAGCGGCGCCACCCGGGCCAGCCCTGAGGTTGGCAGGGCGGCGCGGTTAAGACAAAATGGCCGCCGTGGGTGAAGCGCTGAAGCAAGGCGCGGGGCTCGCCGCAGCCGCCGCGTTGCTGGTGACGGCCGCCGCCTGCGGCCCGGGAGGGGAGCGGCCCATGACCGGCCATCATGACGTCATCCTGCGCGGCGGCACGGTCCTGGACGGCTCGGGTGGCCCTCCCATCGTGGCCGACGTGGCCCTGGACGGCGACCGGGTGAGCGCCGTGGGCCGGCTGGACCAGGCCCGCGGCCGCCTGGAAGTCGACGCCAGCGGCCTGGCCGTGGCTCCCGGCTTCATCAACATGCTCAGCTGGGCCACCGAGAGCCTCCTGGCCGACGGCCGCTCCCTCAGCGACATCAAGCAGGGGGTGACCCTGGAGGTGTTCGGCGAGGGATGGTCCATGGGGCCGCTGACGCCGGAGATGAAGGAGGAGATGGTCCGGCGGCAGCGGGACATCAAGTTCGACGTGGCCTGGACCACGCTGGGTGAGTACCTGGAGCACCTGGAAGAGCGAGGCGTCAGCACCAACGTGGCCTCGCTGGTGGGCGCCACCACCGTGCGCATCCACGAGCTGGGCTACGCCGACCGGGCGCCCACAGGCCAGGAGCTGGCGCGCATGCAGGACCTGGTGCGGGAGGCCATGGCCCAGGGGGCGCTGGGGGTGGGATCCTCCCTCATCTACGCCCCGGCGTTCTACGCCAGCACCGACGAGCTGGTGGCGCTGGCCCAGGCGGCCGGCGAGAGCGGCGGCCTGTACATCTCCCACCTGCGCAGCGAGGGGGACCGGCTGCTGGAGGCGGTGGACGAGCTCATCGCCATCGCCCGGCGCGCCGGGGTGCCAGCTGAGATCTACCACCTGAAGCAGGCCGGCCGCTCCAACTGGGACCTGCTGGACAAGGTGGTGTCCCGGGTGGAGGCCGCCCGGGCTGAGGGACTCGACATCGGGGCGGACATGTACACCTACACCGCCGGCGCCACCGGCCTGGACGCCGCCATGCCGCCGTGGGTGCAGGAGGGGGGGCACGAGGCCTGGGTCAGGCGCCTGCGGGATCCGGCGGTGCGCCGCAAGGTGGCTGCGGAGATGCGGCGGCCGGCCGAGGGCTGGGAGAACCTGCTGCGCATGGCCGGCTCGGCCGAGAAGGTCCTGCTGGTGGAGTTCAAGAACGAGGCCCTCAAGCCGCTCACGGGTCGGACACTGGCCGCGGTGGCGGCCGAGCGCGGCGTCTCCCCCGAGGAGGCGGCCATGGATCTGGTGGTGGAGGATGACAGCCGCGTGGGAGCCATCTACTTCCTCATGTCCGAGGAGAACGTGCGGCGCCAGATCGCCCTGCCCTGGATGACCTTCGGCTCCGACGAGGCCTCCCTGGCCCCCGAGGGGGTGTTCCTCCTCTCCAACCCCCACCCCCGGGCCTACGGGAACTTCGCCCGGCTGCTGGGGCACTACGTCCGGGACGAGAAGGTGCTGCCGCTGCAGGAGGCGGTGCGCCGGCTGACCTCGCTGCCGGCGGAGCGCCTGGGCCTGCAGGGGCGCGGCCGGCTGGAGCCGGGCGCGTACGCCGATGTGGTTGTGTTCGACCCGGCGCGGGTTCGCGATCAGGCCACCTACGAGGATCCCCACCGGCTCGCCGAGGGGGTGCTGCACGTGTTCGTCAACGGGGTCCAGGTGCTGGAGGGCGGCGAGCACACCGGGGCGCTGCCTGGCCGGGTGGTGCGGGGCCCGGGTTACCGGCCGTGAGCCCCTCCCGCCCCGTCCGCTGGTGGCCGGCCCTGGTGCTGCTGGGGCTGGCGGTGGCGGTCCTGGTCTGGCTGTGGTGGGGGGAGCCGGACAGCCACCAGCAGCGGTTCGTGGACACCCTGGGGACCATCCTGCTCCTGGTGCTGGGGCTCATGGCCTGGCTGCTGCTCCTCTCCCGGGCGCGCTGGCGTGTGCGGCTGGGTGGGATGGCCGGCGCCCTCCTGGTGCTGACGGGGCTGGGGCTGAGCGTGCGCATGGACGGGGTCAGCGGCGATCTGGTCCCCATCCTGCGCTGGCGCTGGAGCGAGCCCCCCGGACAGTCCCTTCCGTCATCGCCTCCACCGGCCGCTCCTCGGGCGGACGCCGCCGGCCCCGACGATCCCGCGCAGGACTTCCCCCAGTTCCTGGGACCGCGCCGGGACGGCACCCTCCCAGGCGTCCGCCTGGCCCGGGACTGGGCGGCGCGTCCCCCGGTGGAGGTCTGGCGCCGCCCGGTGGGCCCGGCGTGGTCGGGGTTCGCCGTGAGCGGCGAGCGGGCCATCACCCAGGAGCAGCGGGGTGAGCGGGAACTGGTGATCTGCTACCACCGGCGCACCGGCGCGGTGCTGTGGACGCATGGCGATGTGGCGCGCTACGAGAGCCCGCTGGCCGGCATCGGGCCGCGGGCCACGCCCGCCATTGCCGGGAAGACGGTCTACGCCCTGGGGGCCACCGGCCGCCTCAACGCCCTGGACCTGGACAGCGGCGCCGTGATCTGGTCCCGGGATCTGGCCGGAGAGCTGGGCGGGGAGCCGCCGCGCTGGGGAGTGGCGGCCTCGCCCCTGGTCCTGGAGCGAATGGTGGTGGTGGAGGCGGGGGACGCAGCCGCCGGCGCCCTGCTGGCCCTGGACCGGGAGACCGGCCAGGTGCTCTGGCGCGCCGGGGCGTTCCCCCCGGGTTACAGCTCGCCGGTGGCGGCCACCTTGGCGGGGCGCAGGCAGATCCTGGCGTTCCATGCCGGTGCCCTGGCGGGCCACGATGCCGGGACGGGGGAGGTGCTCTGGGAGCACCCCTGGCCGCCGGTGGGCGAGACCGAGCACACCTCCCAGCCGGTGGTGCTCCCCGGCGATCGGGTGTTCCAGTCGGCGGGTTACGGCGTGGGTGGCAAGCTCTACCAGCTCGCCCCCGACTCCCAGGGGGGCGTCACGGCCCAGGTGGTCTGGGAGTCGCCGCGGCTGAAGGCCAAGTTCACCAATGTCGTGCTGCACGACGGCTTCCTCTATGGCCTGGATGACGGCGTGCTGGTCTGCCTGGACCCGGCCGACGGGCAGCGGCGCTGGAAGGGGGGGCGCTACGGTCACGGCCAGATCCTGCTGGCGGGGGATCTGATCCTGGTCATGGCCGAGTCGGGGGAGGTGGTCCTGGTGGAGGCGGTGCCGGAAGCGCACCGGGAGCTGGGAGGGTTCCAGGCCCTCACCGGCAAGACGTGGAACCACCCGGCCCTGTCCGGTCCTTACCTCCTGGTGCGCAACGACAGGGAGGCGGCCTGCTATCGTCTTCACCTGGCCGGCTGATCCCGCCTGGAGAGGGCCCGGGGGAGGAGCCACGGATGCTCATCGACTGCCACGTCCACCTCAACTCCTACGACGACACCGAGGTCCCTCCCCTGGAGGAGGTGGCCCGGCGGCTCTTCGCCGACATGGAGCGCGCCGGCATCGACCACGCGGTGATCCTCACCTCCTACAAGCTGGCCAACAATCGCCCCCACGTGGATCAGGTGATCCGTCTGCTGGGGGACGATCCCCGCATCACCATCATCGAGGGGCTGCGCTGGCGCAGTGACGGGGAGCGCACCGACCTCTTCCGCCTGGAGCAGCGCATCCGCAAGGGGAAGGTCAAGGGGATCAAGCTCTACCCGGGCTACGACCACTACGCCATCACCGACCCTTCCCTGGAGTCGGTGTTCCGCA
>JBFGDW010000321.1:0-3937 GCA_041580435.1 Candidatus Polarisedimenticolia bacterium
ACCTGGAGGTTGACGAACGACGGGCTGCGGATGCGCATCCGGTAGGCGGCCTTGCCGCCGTCGCTGACGATGTAGAACCCGAGCTCCCCCTTGGGCGCCTCGACGGCATGGTAGACCTCGCCCACCGGCGGGTTCATCCCCTCGGCGATGAGCATGAAGTGGTGGATGAGCTCATCCATGCGGGTGAGCACCTTGCGCTTCACCGGCGGCACCACCTTGGGATGGTCGGCCCAGATGGGCCCCGGCTTGAGCTTGCCCACCGCCTGCTGGAGGATGCGCAGGGACTGGCGCATCTCCTCCAAGCGGATCATGTAGCGGGCGTAGACGTCGCCGTCCTCGGCGTAGGGCACCTCGAAGTCGTACTCGTCGTAGCCCGAGTAGGGCTGGGCCTTGCGCAGGTCCAGGGGCATGCCCGAGGCGCGCAGGTTGGGGCCGGTGAGGCCCAGATCCACGGCCTCCGCCTTGGAGATCACGCCGATCCCCTTGGTGCGGCCCACCCAGATCTTGTTGCGCGTCAGCAGCCGCTCGAACTCGTCCACCGTGGGCCCGAAGGCGGCCATCCACTCGTTGAGGACGGGCAGGAAGCCGTCAGGGAGGTCCCGCACCACGCCGCCCACCCGCGTGTAGGACGTGGTGAGGCGCGTGCCGGTCATCATCTCGATGAGGTTGTACAGGACCTCCCGCTCCCTGAACGTGTGGAAGAAGAGGGTCACGGCCCCCAGGTCCAGGGCGTGGGTTCCCAGCCAGAGGAGGTGGGCCGAGATGCGGGCGATCTCGCAGGCAATGACCCGGATCACCCGGCACCGCTCGGGCACCTGGATGTCCATGAGCTTCTCCACCGCCAGGATGTAGCCCACGTTGGACGACAGGGGTGCCAGGTAGTCCAGCCGGTCGGTGTAGGGGATGAACTGGAGGTAGGTCTTGCACTCGCCGATCTTCTCCACCCCCCGGTGGAGGTAGCCGATGTGGGTGGTGCAGCGGGTGACCGTCTCCCCGTCCAGGCTCACCACCAGCCGCAGCACGCCGTGGGTGGCGGGGTGCTGGGGACCCATGTTGAGCTCGAAGGTCTCGCCGGTCAGGTGATCGGGCTGGTCGGTGTGCTCCAGGACGACCTGGCGGGGGGCGGCGCTCACGGTCAGCCCTTGAGAGGGAAATCCTTCTGCAGCGGATGGCCTTCGAAGCCGTCCGGCAGGAGGATGCGCCGCAGATCGGGGTGCCCGGAGAAGGGCACGCCCACCAGGTCGTAGGTCTCACGCTCGTGCCAGTTGGCCCCGCTCCACACGCCGGTGAGGCTGGGCATCTCCTCTCCCGGGGAGAGGGCCACCTTCAGGCGCAGGCGCTGGTTCCTGGCCGAGGCGTACAGATGCATGACCACCTCGAACAGGTGGGGACGGTCGGGGGTGTGGACCCCGCAAAGATCCATGAGAAAGTCGAACCCGTCCACCTCCTTGAGGTGCCGGGCGACCTCCACGATCCGCTCCCGCCGCACCCAGGCCGTGGCATCGGCCCGGAAGACGGGGAGCACCGGCGTCACCGCGTCGCCGAAGCGGGCCACCAGCCGCTCCGCCTGCGCCGGGACCTTGTCGGGGTCGGCGCCGTCTTCACGCCAGGGGGCCGGGCGGGGACCCGGCCGTTCCTCGGGCACCGGCCGGATCCCCGGCGTGGCGCGCAGCTTGAGCCAGTGGATGAGCATCAGCGGCCGCCGCCAGCCCGGGCGGGCGCGGCGCGGCCCTTCCAGTCCAGGGCGCCCCGCATCCAGACGTACACGAAGCCCACGGCTAGCAGGCCAAGGAACAGGAGCATGAGCCAGAACCCGGGCCAGCCCAGGTCCCGGTAGGTGACCGCCCATGGGTAGAGGAACGCCACCTCGAGGTCGAACAGGATGAACAGCATGGCCACCAGGTAGAACTTGACCGTGTAGCGACGGTGCCCCGGATCGGCCGGCGTCAGGCCGCACTCGTAGGCGCTGAGATCGACCGCGGGCTCGGCGTGACGGCGGCGGCCGAAGAGGGTGGACAGAACCACCATCCCCACCGCCAGGCCGGTGGCGAAGATCAGGAACAGGATCAGCGGCAGGTACGGCAGCAGGACCTGGTTCATCTCACCTGGCGGCGGACCCGCGGGCCGCCCTCTCCAGCGGTGGGCAAGGAAAGCTCGTGCAGGATTTCACAACACCAAGGCCCGGTAAGTTAACACGGCCCCTGCCTTCCGTCAAGGCGCCGGAACCCACTCAAGTTGTTGGAAAGTAAAGAAAAAGGGGGCCCCGAGGGGCCCCCTCACGACGCTCCGGCGCGCTCGTGGCGCGGCGCGCCTCAGTTGTCCTTTTCCTTGTACTCCTGGATCTTGCGCTGCTGCTCTTCGTACTCGCGCTGCTTGCGCTCGAACTCGGCCTTCTCCGCCTCCAGCGCCGCGCGCTGCTCGGTGTTGAAGTTCTCGATCTCGGCGTTCTCCTGCGCGATGCGGATGTTCTCCTTGACCAGCTCGATGTGCTTGGCCACCGCCGGGTCGGCCTTCATCCCGTACGACTTCTCGTAGGCGGCCAGGGCCTCCTGGCGGAGGTCCTGCTTCACGTAGGTGAACGCCAGCAGGTTGAGGGTAATGGTGCTCTTGGGATCGCAGTCCACCGCCTTGGCCAGGGCGTCGGAGGCCTGCTTCCAGGCCTCCATCCCCAGGTAGGCCTGGCCCAGGTTGATCTGGGCCGCGCAGTACTTGGGCTTGCTCTGCAGCACGGACTGGAAGGCGCGGGCCGCCTGGTCGTAGCTGCCGGCCCCCAGGTGCGCCTTGGCCAGTGTGTTCTGGGCCTCGAAGCCGGGCTTGAGGGTCTGGGCGGCCTGGGCGGCCTTCACCGCCTCGGCGTAGTAGGCGGCCTTCCTGGTCTTGTCGGCCTCCCGCTGGCCCAGGTTGATGGCGGCCCGGGAGAGGTAGAGCTGGGTGGTGTAGTCCTTGGGGTTCTTGGCCGCCGCCTTCTTGAGATTGTCCAGGGCGCCGGCGAACTCCTCGGTGCCGTAGAGGGCCATCCCCAGGCGCTGGTGGGCCATCTCCTGCCCCGGCTGGGCGGTGACGGCCTTTTGCAGGTCGGCCGCCGCCCGGTCGTACTGGCGCATGGACAGGTACGAGAGCCCCCGCTCCAGGTGGAGGTAGTAGCTGGACTGCTTGTCCTTGGCCAGGTCCTCGGCGTTGTTCATGGTGGCAATGGCCTTGGCGTAGTCCTCCTTGGTGCGGTAGGCCGCCGCCAGCCCGTAGTGGTACTCGAACTTCTCGGCGTTCAGCTCCGTCGCCTTCTTGAAGTTGGCGATGGCCTCGTCCACCTTCCCCTCGCGGGTGGCAATCTGGCCCAGGGCATACCAGCCGAAATCGTAGTTGGGGGCCGCGTCGATGACCGACTGGAAGGCCGCGCGGGCCTCCTTCAGGTTGCCGGCCTGCAGGGCCTGCCACCCGGAGGTCACCTTGGCGTTGACGTCATCCTGGGCCACCACGCTCCCCGCTGCCAGCAGCAGGGCGGCGCCCGCGCCCAGCAAGCGGGTCGCCATGGATTTCTTGATCCTCATGCCAACTCCTTCGTCAGTGAAGACTGAACTGGACAACCACGGTCATGGAGACAGCCACCGGCCGGCCTTCTTCGCCGGCCGCCGGAGCCAGCGGAGGGCGTCGTCCCGGGTTACGGCCGGCCGGATGGTCTGGCTCGTATCTCAATTCTAGCATCGGCCCAGAGACCCTCTGCAGGCCGGGATCCGGTCCCTCCGGCCCGCCTCCCTTGCTGGGTTTCTGGCTCACGGCATGCTCCCGGGGGATGCAGGTGCAATCCCCCTGCCTGAGTTTGGACCCGGGAAAGGCATCGCGGTTCCGGGAGATCCAGACGCTGCTGCGTCGGAGCCCCACGCCACTGTCCTGTCTGGAGGACGATCCCGGCCCCGCCGGAGGACGCCGGGCTACTGGA
>JBFGDW010000322.1:0-3932 GCA_041580435.1 Candidatus Polarisedimenticolia bacterium
GTGAGCATCTCCATCAGGACGACGCCCAGCGCCCAGACGTCGGCCCGCCGGTCGGCTGCCTCGCCCCGCGCCTGCTCCGGGCTCATGTAGGCGGCCGTTCCCAGCAGCATGCCGGCCTGGGTGGCCATCCCGGTCATGGTGGGCGACAGCGACAGGCGTCCCGCCGCCCCGCCGGATGCTCCGGGGTCGGCTGCGGGGCCGGGGTCGAACGCCTTGGCCAGGCCGAAGTCCAGGATCTTGACCTGCTTGCCCGGCGTGAGCTTGATGTTGGCGGGCTTGAGATCGCGATGGATGATGCCGCGCTCGTGGGCCTCCTCCAGGCCGGTGGCGATCTGCAGGCTGATGCGCAGCGCCTCCTCCAGGGGCATGGCGCCGCGGGCGATGCGCTCTTCCAGCGTTTCCCCCTCCACCAGCTCCATGACCAGAAAGCGGAAGCGGCGGGGGGCACCCGCCGCGGCGCCCGGAGACGCATCCCCGGCCCCGGCCGGGGCCTCGGCCTCCTCCACCGAGTGGATCCCGGCGATGTTGGAGTGATTGAGGGAGGCCAGCACCTGGGCCTCGCGGCTGAAGCGCGCCATCCGCTCGGCGTCCTCCGCGAACTCCGCGGGGAGGAACTTGAGGGCGACGTCCCGGCCCAGCTTGGTGTCCTGGGCCCGGTAGACCGCACCCATCCCCCCCTCGCCCAGCTTGGCGGTGATGCGGAAGTGGGCCAGCGTCTGATTGATCATCCGAATGTCCTCCTGGGCGGGGCCGGCATTATCTCACAATCCACCCGGGCGGCGGCCCCACGCTGGAGCAGGAGGCCTGGGTGCCCTGGCCCATTCCTGGGTGCTGTCAGCAGGGGATTGGAGCAGATCTCGCAGCGCTTCGGCGAAGTCGCCTGAGCGAGGCGCCGTGCCCGGGCATGTCCCTTGCGTGCTGTCCCTGTGCAAGTCCTGACGATCTTGGCGGAGGCGGGGGGCAGCCGTCAGGAGCGTGGGGCCCCCCGCCCATTTGACTCACTGGCCGCTCTCCCGGCTCCGGTCACGCCGGGCCTGGCATCGCCGCCCGGCTGGAAGGGAGGCTGGACCATGTCGACAAGAACCCGGATCAAGTTGGGGGTGGCCTGCGTCAGCACCCTGGTGCTCCTCACGGGCCTGGTGGCGGCGCAGAGCTCCGTCCCGCTCACCCCCATGGAGGAACTGGGAAAGAAGCTGTTCTTCGATCGGATCTCCAATCCGCCATCCCAGTCCTGCGCCACGTGTCACAACGGCGACGTGGGCTGGACCGGGCCCGTACCCGGCATCAACCTCGAGGGCGGCGTCTATCGCGGCGCGAACCCCCAGCGCTTTGGCAACCGCAAGCCACCCAGCTCCGCGTACTCCACCTTCAGTCCCGTGCTTCACATCGATGCCGGCGGCAACTTCGTGGGCGGCATGCTCTGGGACGGCCGCGCCACCGGCGAGGTCCTGGGGAATCCCGCCGCCGACCAGGCTCTGGGCCCCTTCCTCGTTCCCGTGGAGCAGAACAATCCCAGCAAGGAGGCGGTCTGCCTGACCGTGAAGAAGTCCAAGTACGCCGGACTCTTCGAGATGGTCTGGGGACCTGGCTCGCTGGACTGCAGCAGCGCCGGGGTGGACGCCACCTACGCCAGGTTCGCCCTGTCCCTCGCCGCCTACGAGGCCTCGCCGGAGGTGAGCCCGTTCAGCTCCAAGTTCGACGCCTACCTCATGGCCTGCATGGAGGCCGGCAACACCATGGAGGCTTGCGGTCTGGCCGAGGGTGACCAGGGCGTGCTTGACACGGCCGGCATCTTCACCGCGCAGGAGTTCGACGGCCTCATCGAGTTCGGCGAGTACTGCGCGCCCTGCCACATCAGCCACGAGCCTGGCCCGGACGGCCTCCCGCCACTGCTCACCAACTTCGAGTTTGACAACATCGGCGTGCCGAGGAACCCGGACAACCCCTTCTACGACATGGACAAGGTCTACCTGGACGACGGGAGCCCCATCAACCCCGACGGCGAGGCCTTCGTGGATCTGGGGCTCGGCGGCTTCCTGCAGACGCGCACCGAGTGGGTGGCGTACGCGGCAGAGAATCTCGGCAAGCAGAAGGTGCCGACGCTGCGGAACGTGGACAGGCGGTTCGGTCCCAAGTTCCCCAAGGCGTACATGCACAACGGCTTCTTCAAGAACCTGGCGGACGTGGTCCGGTTCTACAACACCCGCGACGTACCGGAGGCGGGCTGGCCGCCCCCGGAGGTCCCGGAGAACGTCAACCGGGAGATCCTCGAGGGTGTTCCGCTGGGCAACCTGGAGCTGGATGCGGAGGCCGAGGCGGCCATCGTGGCCTTCCTGAAGACGCTCAGCGACGGCTTCATGGCCCCGCGAAGGCCGTAGACAACCGGGGGCACCTGATCGGGAGGTGACTGGGGGCCGGCGCTTCGAACCGGCCCTCAGTCGCCGCCTGCTCGTCCGGCACCGAGGCGCTCCTTCACCACGTAGCGCGGCCGGCCCTTTACCTCCTCGAAGATCCGGGCGATGTACGCCCCCAGGATTCCCAGGCAGAGCATCTGGACGCCGCCCACGATGAGGATGAGGAGGATGACCGTTGTGAAGCCGCTCACCGCCGCGCCCACCAGCCAGTTGTAGAAGGTCTGCAGTCCCAGGGCCACGGCGAACATGAAGAAGACGCCTCCCAGGAGCGTCACCGCCTGCAGCGGGTGCGACGAGTGGGCGGTCACCGCCGTGATGGCCAGGCGGACCAGCCTGAGGAAGGTCCACCCGGACCGGCCGCCCACCCGCGCGGGCACCTTGAAGCTCACCCGTGCCCGCTGGAACCCCAGCCAGGCCACCATTCCCCGGAAGAAGAGGGTGTGCTCCCCCATGCGCCGCCAGGCCTCCACCACGCGGCGATCCATCAGCTTGAAGTCCGAGGCGTCGTCGAGATTGTGACCCGACAGCGTCCGGAGGATCAGGTAGAACAGCCGTGAGCCGGCCCGGTGCGCCAGCGACTCCTCGCCACGGCTGTCCTTCACTGCCTCCACCAGGTCGACGCCGCCGGCCTTCCAGAGGTCCACCATCTCGGGGATGAGCTCGGGCGGGTGCTGCAGGTCGCCGTCCATGACCATGACTGCCGCGCCGCGGGCGGCGTCGATGCCCGCGCACAGCGCCGCCTCCTTGCCGAAGTTGCGGCTGAGACGCAGCCCACGCAGCTCGCGGTGCTGGCCCGCCAGCGATCCGATCACCTCCCAGGTGTCATCGGCGGAGCCGTCATCCACCAGGATCAGCTCGAAGGTCTCCCCCGTGCGCCGGATCTCCTCGGCGATGCGGGCCACCACCGCGGGCAGGTGGGCGCCTTCCTGGTACAGGGGGATCACCACCGAAAGGACCGGTCTGGACGGGGCCTCTCCTCCGGCGGTTGTGGGCGCCTCCTGCATCAGGGAGGGCTCAGCTTCCTGAGCTTGAGGTCCTCGGTGCGCTCTTCGCTCGCCATGTCGGTCTCCATGGAGTACGGAACGTAGCCGGCCTCCTGGAAGCGCCGTGCGGCCTCGGCCGCGTCCTCGGCGTTGACCCGGACGCTGGCGGAGAAGACCTCTGTGCCCTCCCGCCGCAGTCGGATCTGGATGGCATCGTAGCCCAGCATGGGGGTCCGGACCACGTCCAGGACCTCATCCGCCTGCAGGAGCAGCTCGCTATCCACGTAGGGGTTGGTGATGCCTCCCAGATAGACCCTGCGCGGCTCGGGAGCGCCGGCGTAGGCGGCGGCGCCCTGGTGGTAGCGGGCGACGCGCTCGCGCATGCGCTCGACGGTGGCCAGGACACGGCCGCTGGGACGGAAGTTGTCCCCGGTGGGGGGATAGCGGGCGTGATTGGCGCCCAGGAGCGCCAGCAGGCCAGCGGCGGGCAGCCACGGGCGCCAGCCGGGGGCCATGAGCGCCAGGGCCGCGGCCA
>JBFGDW010000323.1:0-3930 GCA_041580435.1 Candidatus Polarisedimenticolia bacterium
GGCGGCGGCCAGCCCGGCCAGGGGCAGGGCCGCCAGGACCAGCCACCACCAGGCGTCGGCGGGACGCCACAGAGCCCACAGCGGGAAGAGGAAGTCGCCGCGCAGCAGCCCGGTGGGACGCCCCAGCAGCGGCAGCGCCTTGAGCAGGAACAGCGCCGCCAGAAACGCCAGGGCCCCGGCACCGATGCCGCCGCTCCACCTGCCACGCGCCAGCGCCCAGCGTCCGGCCAGGGCCAGCCCCGCCAGCGCCAGGGTCAGGGACAGGTGCGCGATCTGCATGGCCATGGCCCGATCACTTGACGTAGCCCAGGCTGCGCAGGCGCTCCTCCGCCTCGGGCGACAGGGGCGTGGTGCGCTGTGAGGGATGGGCGCGCCGGCGCTGGAGGAGGCCCTCCTCCAGCCGGGCGCGCAGGGATGCGAAGCGCTCCGCCGGGTCGTCCAAGGCCAGGTTGGTGCGCTCCCCGGGATCCGCTTCCAGGTCGAACGCCTGGTGGCGGCCGTCGGAGGCCTCGATCCACTTGGCCTGCCGGGTGCGGATCCCGGCCAGGCTCCGGTCCCAGGGAGTGGGGTCCAGGCCCAGCTGGTCCCGGATCTGCTCGAGGATCGGCAGCGGGCGGTCGTACTCGAGGAAGACGGCCTCCCGGCGTGGCGCGACCGGGAGCCCGTTCGCCTCCCGGGCCCCGATCCCCGCCAGGGGCAGGAGCAGGTCCGGCACGTCGGTCAGGGAGATCAGCCGGTCGTCCTCCACTCCCGCCGGCACCCGCCCCGGACCGTGAATGATCAATGGGACGCGCACCAGGGTGTCGTACAGGCCGAGCTGATGATCCAGCGGGGGATGATCCCCCAGGTTCTCGCCGTGATCGGAGGTGACCAGCAGGATCGTGTTCTGGAGCCGGCCGCTGCGCTCCAGCTCCAGGGCCAGGTGCCCCACCAGGTGGTCGGCGAACGACACCTCCGCCTCGTACAGCAGGCGGAGCCCCTCCATCTCCCGGGGGGTGCGCCTCGCGCCGGGCAGGAGGTCCTCCAGGCGGTGCTGGTTCACGGCGCGCAGCTCCGCCTGGCTCCACCCCTCCCTCCACGGATCCCCCAGGAAGCGGCGGGGAGGCAGGTAGGGGAGGTGCGCCTCCATGAGGTTGACGAACAGGAAGGCCGGCCTCGGATCGTCGGCCGCCAGCCACCGCAGCGCCTCCGACACAAGCGTCAGGCCGGCCTTGTCCTCGAACATGAGAAACCCGTCCTCCCGGCGGGTGAGGATCGAGAAGAGGGCTGGCAGCCAGGGGGTGAGCGGGCGCCGGTCCGAGCGGCCGGTGGCGAACCGCTCGAACCCCTGATGGAAGCCGAACTCGGGGGTGATCCAGGGGTTGGCCGAGAAGGCGCCGGTCCTCCAGCCCCGGGCGGAGAACCGCTCGGCCAGGGTCACCGTGGTGTCCGGCAGCGACGGCGAGGCCCAGGTGGCGCCATGCTCGGAGGGGATCAGGCCCGTGAACAGGGAGGCGTGGGCGGGGACGGTCCAGCAGGTGGTGGAGAAGGCATGGGTGAACCGCGTCCCCTCCGCCGCCAGCCTGCGCAGCGCTGGCGTGGGGCGGGGGCTGGTGGCGTCTGCGGGGGCGAAATCGGCGCGCACCGTGTCCAGCACCACCAGGATCACGTCGGGAGCGCCCGCCGCCCTTGGCGGGAGGGGCGGGTACGGCGCCCGGCCCCAGGCCACCGAGGCGGCGATGAGCGCCGCGGCGGCGAGAGGAGGCACCGCGAGCCACCAGCCGACAGGCCCGGCGCGGCGGTGCCGGGCGGCGGCCAGACCCACCAGCAGCGCGAGGATCAGGGCCGCGCCCCACAGCGCCAGCCCTCGTGGACTCATGGTGGGGATGCGCGCCAGGCGCAGCCCGACGTACGGAAGGACCAGACCCATGGCCACCAGGAGCGTCTCGAGGACCGGCGCCGGCCTGCCCGCGTGCCCGATGAAGCGCCATCGCAGCAGTCCGGCTCCGGCGCCCACGGCCAGCGCCACGGAGGCCACGGTGGCCGCGCCCAGGCTCCCCGGCGGGACCAGCCGTGGAAGGCCGTTGGGGAGAATGAAGAGCAGGCCCAGGGTCACGGCCAGCCCCGGCGCCAGGGCGCCGCAGCACCGGGCCATCAGCTCTGGCTGGCGCCGCCGTCCCAGGGCCCACGCCAGCAGCGCCACGGGAGCAACCGCCGCAAGCTGCAGCCCCAGGCCCAGCCCGGCGACCCGGGCGGCGTAGGGACGCTCGCCCGGCGATGCCGCCACCACCGCCGCCCACTCGGCCATCCCCAGGATCGCCACGGGCAGCAGGAGGGCGGCGGCGCAGGCTCTTCCCGGCCGGCTCGTGCTCACGGCATCCGTTCAGCGGTCACGGCCCGCCCTGCACGCCACGGTGCGCACCCCCCGTCGGCCGGGCCGGCCCCTGCCGTCTCCCGGCGACGCGAATCCGGCCTGCATGGTAGCCGATGCCTGCATGGGGGGCGGGCAGCTTCAGGGATTGACGGCGGTGCACCTGTGGGGAATGGTAATGACATGGCGGCCGGCCGGCCACGCAACCTCACCTGGTGGAGACTGTCCCGCGGCGCGCTGCTGGCCCTCGCGGCGGGCCCGGGCGGCGCGCTCCACGCGCAGGAGCCCACCGGCGGCTCCGGCGAGGCCCCTCGCGCGCCGGTGCCTCTGCGCGAGCAGGTGGAGGCGCGGCTGGTGCTGGTGCCGGTCTCCGTCACCGACGGCCGCCGCCGCCCCGTCCTGGGCCTGGGCCCCAGGGACTTCCTGCTGCGGGTGGACGGCCGGCCGGTGCCGCTGGCCAGCTTCGACCCGCCCCTTGCGTCCGTGCCTGCCCTGGAGAGCCCTGTTCCGGAAGCGTCCAGCGACGACGGGGATCACCCCGGCACCATGGGACAGGCGACTGCGGCCGCGCCTGGCGCGGCCAGCCAGCCTTCCTTCATCGCCTATGTGGTGGACATGGACCTGACCCGGCCGGCCTACGTGTCCACGGGGATCAGGTCGCTTGAGGAGGCGCTGGCCGCCGGCCTCCCCGAGAGGACCCAGGCCGGGCTTTTTGTGCTGACCCACGGCGCCCTGCAGACCATTCTCCCCTTCACCGGAGAGACCGCGGCGCTGCGGGAGGCGCTGGCGTCGCTCATGGACCGCACCGATCTCATGGACACCTGGATCCTGGAGGAGGGCGACCGGCAGGAGGAGGTGACGACCTACCTCTCCACGGGCAGGGCGGCGCTGGCCGAGGCGGCGGTCCGCTCGTCCAGCTTCGATCAGGCGGTGCGGGTCCGGCGCGGCCTGGCTGCCCTGGCCTCCCTCTCCGCCGGCATGGCCCGCCTGCGGGGCCGCCGCACGGTGGTGCTGCTGAGCGAGGGGCTCAGGGAGCAGGCGGGGATCAACTACACCCGGGGCGTGGACGAGCTGGCCGATGAGACGGTGAGCCTGCGCGCCGATTTCCAGGCCGCCACACGCGCCTTCCAGGCCAGCGGCACATCCCTCTCGCCGGTCAGCCTGGTGGGGCTGTACCACCCCGGCGCCAGGGATCCGGACGGCCTGGCCGAGCTCCTTTCGTCCCTGCAGTTCCTGGCCCGCGCCACGGGAGGACGCAAGCCGGTTGCCCTCAACGACTTCGCCGGCGAGATCGCCGCCGCCGCCGGGCAGCCGCGCGCCACCTACCTGCTGGGGTTCGAGCCGGTGGCCCGGGACGGGCCGGGGACCGTGCACCGCATCCAGGTCCAGGTCCTGCGTCCCCGGGTGGAGGTCACGGCGCGCTCCGAGTACGTGGAGCAGGACCCCGGCCTCGCCGATGACCTGGTCCTCACCGCCGCCACCCTGCTGCCCGACCAGTACCGCGACCTGGCGCTGGCGGGCGTGGCGCGCCGTCTCCCGGCGGCGGACGGGACCGAGATCCTGGTCCAGCTGGAGCTCCC
>JBFGDW010000324.1:0-3904 GCA_041580435.1 Candidatus Polarisedimenticolia bacterium
CCGGCCGCTTCCCGCCGACCTGCCCCCGACGCTGCTCACCACGCTGGGGGAGGCGTACGAGGGACTGGCGCGGTCCGTCTCCGCGCTGGAGCGGGGAGAGGCGCCGCCGGACCTGGCCCCGCTGGAGGCGCGCGTGCGCCAGGCGCTGGACGGTGGGCCGGTGGAGACCCCGGCCCAGGCCCCCGGCACTCCGGCTCCCCTCCCCGGCAGCGTCCGGGTTGCCGCCGGCGAGCTGGACGGCCTCCTGGCGGAGACCGCCGAGCTGGAGATCCTCCTGGCCTCCCTGCCTCCCGATGCCGTGGTACCCATCCGGCGTGCGACCAAGCGGCTGCGCCAGCGCGTCGCCCGCATGCGGCTGCTCCCCTTCTCGCTGCTGGTCCCCTCCCTGGAGCGGCGCGTGGCCGAGGTGGCGGCACTTGGCGGCAAGCAGGCACGCCTTGAGCTGACCGGTGCCGATCTGCGGCTGGACCGGGCCACCCTGGAGGTGCTGCTGGTGCCGCTCCAGCACCTCCTGACCAACGCAGTGGATCACGGCCTGGAGGCGCCGGCGCGCCGGCGGGGAGCGGGCAAGGACCCGGTGGGCCGCGTGCAGCTGCGGCTGGCCGCAGGGCAGGAGACCCTGCGGGTCACCGTGCAGGATGACGGCTCCGGCGCCGACACGGAGGCTCTGGCCCGCGTCGCCGGCGAGGCTCAGCCCGCGCCTCCGCCCGACGAGGGGCCGCTGGATCTCACCGATCTTCTCTGCCGGCCGGGTCTGACCACGGCCCCGCGGACCACGGCCACCTCGGGACGTGGAGTCGGACTGGACGCCGTCCGCGAGGCGGTGCTGCGCGCCGGGGGGCGACTCACCCTCATCCAGCGCGCCGGAGAGGGGCTGACCGCCGAGCTGATCCTGCCGCTGTCGGTGTCGGTGACCTCCTGCCTGCTGGCCCGGGAGGGGGACACCACCTACGGCATCCCGCTGGCCAGCGTGGAGGTGGTGTCCGAAGGGGTCCCGGGATCAGGCGCCCTGCGGCTCACCGACCTGATCCGTGGCCGGCGCCGGCCCGCCGGCGCGGGCGCCGTGCAGCTCCAGCTGCGCTCGCCGGGCTATCCGCAGGTGACGGTGGCGGTGGACGCCCTTCTGGGACGGCTCGACGCCGTCGTGCGCCCCCTCCCCGGCCGCCTTCAGGCCCCCGCCGTGGCCGGCACGGCCCTGTGCGGTGACGGCACGCCGGTGATCATCCTCGATCCGGTGCGCCTGACGGATGGGCGTCCGCCGCATGCTTCGCCATCAGCTGACTGATGGCGTCCTTGGGCGCGGCGCCGATCATCTTGTCCACCACCTTCCCTCCGGAGAAGATCATGAGGGTGGGGATGGACTGGACGCCGTAGCGGCCGGCGGTGGCGCCGTGCTCATCCACGTTGAGCTTCCCCACGCGCATGCGGCCGCCGTACTCCCGGGCCAGGGCCTCCAGGCTGGGGGCGATCATCTTGCAGGGACCGCACCAGGCGGCCCAGAAGTCCACCAGGATGGGCGGGGAGGCCTCCACGGCCTCCTGGAAGTTGTCGTCGGTCAGCTGGATGATCTCGCCGCTCATGAATCCTCCGTGGATGCGGGATGCGCCGGGGCGCCGGGGCGGGAGATGCTAACACCCCCGCCGGGAGCCGACAACGCCGCCGGGCCGGGATAGAATGGCAAGCTTCCGGCCGCAGCACGCCGCCACGGCCCGGTGAAGGGTTTGCCCGTGACACGCACCGCCACCTCCACTCGCCGCCGCCGGCTGGGCCAGCACTTCCTGCGGGACCGGCGGGCTGTGGAGCGGCTCCTGGGCGCCTTCGACCCCGGACCGGGAGATGCGGTGCTGGAGATCGGACCTGGCGACGGCGCTCTCACCCGGCCGCTGGCGCAGCGGGTCAGCCGGCTGCTGGCGGTGGAGGTGGACCCGAGGCTGGCGGCCTCGCTGCGGCGAGGGCTCGCTGCGGCCGCCGGCGTCCAGGTGCTCACCGCCGACATCCTGGACCTGGAGGTGGACGCCGCCGCCCGACTCCTGGGCTGCGCCCCCGGGGAGCGCTTCCGTGTCCTGGGGAACCTCCCCTACCGCATCGCCACCGTGATCCTCGGCCGCCTCGTGCCGCGGGGCGACTGCATCCGGGACCTCCACGTCATGGTGCAGCGTGAGGTGGCCCGGCGGCTGCTGGCATCGCCTGGCGGCGGCGACTACGGCGCCCTGAGCGTCTTCGTGGCGCTGCATGCCGACGGCCGCCGCGTCCTGGACCTGCCGCCCGGAGCCTTCTCCCCGCCTCCCGAGGTCCACTCCACGGTGGTGGCGCTGGAGCTGCGGTCCCCACCGCCGCCCGGCGAGGCCGCCCTGCGCGACGCCGCCGTGGAGGTGGCCGAGCGGGCCTTCACCCACCGGCGGAAGATGCTGGCCAATGCCCTGGCCGCGGCCGGCGTGGAGACGGATCGCGTGGCCCGCGCGCTGGAGGCGAGCGGTCTGGACGGCCGCTGCCGGCCCCAGGAGCTGGCGCCTGGGGACTGGCTGCGCCTGGCGCCGCACCTGGTGCCGCCGGCCGTGCCATGAGCTGGTTGCTGGCGCTGCTGCTGGGCATCCTGCAGGGGCTCACCGAGTTCCTGCCGGTGTCCAGCTCGGGGCATCTGGTGCTGGCCCAGAACCTGTCCGACCGCCTGGGACAGCAGCCCCTGCCGGCGGCGCTGGCGTTCGACCTCATCGTCCACGTGGGCACCCTGGCGGCGGTGATCGCCTATTTCCGGCGCGACCTGCGCCGGCTCCTGTGGCCCGCCTTGACACCCGGCCGGCCCGATCCCCATAATGGCCGCCGCGAGTTGCTGCTTCTCGCCGCCGCCCTGGTTCCCACCGCCGTCGTGGGGCTGGCCCTCAGGAACCTCGTGGAAGACCTCCTCCAGCAGCCGGCCCGGGTGGCCGGTCTCATCGGCGTTACCGGCCTCGTCCTGCTGGCCGGGCACACCGCCGGGACCCTGCGCGGCGCCACCACCTCCTCCATGCCGACGCTGCTCCAGTCCCTGGGTGTCGGCCTGGCCCAGGGGATCGCCGTGCTCCCCGGGCTGTCCCGCTCCGGCCTGACCATCGCCGCCGGACTGGCCCTGGGCATGGCCCCCCGGGAGGCCTTCCGCTGGTCGTTCCTCATCTCCATCCCCGCCATCGCCGGGGCCAGCGCCCTGGAGCTGGGCCGGCATCCGGAGGCGCTGGCCGAGCTGGGCTGGCCCGCCCTGCTGGGAGCGGTGGCGGCGGCGGCGGTGGCCCTGGCGGCGCTGGCCCTGCTGGAGCGGCTCCTGCAGCGGTCCCGCTTCCACCACTTCTCCTGGTACTGCTTTGCCGTGGCTGGGGCGGGGCTGTGGTTCTTCGGCGCGGGGACGCCGTGAGCAGCACCCCCGCCCGCCGGCCCTCCCGGCCCACCGCCCGCCGGCGCGGCTCGCGCCTGGCCAGGCTGCTGCGCGGCCCGCTCCTCAACGAGGCGCTGGCCCTGGCCCTCCTGGCCTTCAGCGTGCTCGCCTTCATCAGCCTCCTCTCCCACGACCCGGGCGATCCGGCCCCCCTCTTCGGCGCCGCCGGGGGGCGCCAGGAGACGCGCAACGCCGTGGGCCCGGTGGGCGCGTTCCTCTCGGGCGGAGGCTTCCAGCTCCTGGGTCTCGCCGCCTACGTGGTCCCCTTCCTGACCCTGCTGCTGGCCTGGGAGCGGCTGCGGGCCGCCCAGGGCGACGGCCGCGCCTCCCGGGTGCTGGGGACCGGCCTGCTGGTGGTGGCGGTCACGGGATTGATGAGCCTCTGGATGGGCCCGCTGTCCGGGGGGGTGTCCGCAGGCGGGCTGCTGGGGCGTGGAACCGCCACCCTTCTGGTGGCCCTCCTCAGCGCCGTGGGGGCCTCGGTGGTGCTGGTGGCCC
>JBFGDW010000325.1:0-3894 GCA_041580435.1 Candidatus Polarisedimenticolia bacterium
CCCCGAGTCGGCCGCCCCGCCCCAAAGTGAGGACCTGCAGCCCGAGGGGGTTCAGCGCACCGTGGAGGTGAGCCCGGAGACGGGAGAGATCACCTCCATCACCGCCTACGATCTGGCCGCGGACGGCGAGCCGGCGCTGGCGCGCCTCACCGCCCTTGGCCTGGAGCTGGGCCACTCCATCGTGGAGACCTTCACCCTCCACCCGGACGATCCCCTCTCGCCCCGGGGCGAGGTGGTCCAGCAGGTCCGCAAGGGGAGGGGGATCTGGCGCATCGCCATCGACACGCGGGTGGCGCTGAGCTGCGACGCCGCGACCTTTCACCTGGAGGCGGAGATCACCGCCCGGGAGGGAGAGCGGACCCTCTTCTCGCGCTCCTGGCGCCAGGACATCCCCCGCAACGGGATATAGGGGGCCTTTTGAGCCAGGACCGGTCCCCTCGCCCTCGTCCCGCCGGGACCCTATATTGGCACGAACCCGCGGGCGGAGAAACGCCGGTCGCAGCGAAGGGAAACGAGCCACTCATGCTGACACCACCCGACCACCCCGGCGAGGCCGAGCGACTCCGGTCGCTGCGCTCTCTCAACGTGCTGGACACGCCGGCCGAGGATCGCTTCGATCGCATCACCCGTCTGGCACGGCGCATGTTCGACGTTCCCATCGTGGCCATCAGCCTCGTGGACGAGAGCCGGCAATGGTTCAAGTCGGTCATCGGGCTGGCCGCGCGCCAGACCTCCCGGGATATCTCCTTCTGCGGCCATGCCATCCTCCAGGAGGGGACGCTGGTGGTGGAGGATGCCGCGTGCGACCAGCGCTTCGCCGACAATCCGCTGGTCACCGAGGACCCGGGCATCCGGTTCTATGCCGGACATCCCCTCTCCGGCCCGGACGGGCAGCGCCTGGGCACGCTCTGCATCATCGACCGGGAGCCGCGCCGCCTCAGCGATCAGGATCGGCTGGCGCTCCAGGACCTGGCCACGCTGGCCGAGACCGAGCTGACGGCGGCGCGCCTGTCGCGCTCGCAGCAGGAGCTCATTGCGCGGCTGGCCCAGGCCGAGCGCCAGGCGCTCCTGGATTCCCTCACCGGGCTGTGGAACCGGGCCGGGATCCTGCAGGTGCTCCAGCGCGAGCTCCTGGAAGGGAGCCGGGAGGCTCATCCCGTCTCGGTGATCATGGCCGACATCGACCACTTCAAGGCCATCAATGATGAGCATGGACACGGCCGGGGCGACGAGGTCCTGCGCGAGGTGGCGGCCCGGCTGCGAGGCGCCGTCCGGCCCGCCGACGGCACCGGCCGCATCGGTGGCGAGGAGTTCGCCCTGGTCCTGCCCGGCTGCGGCGAGCCGGCGGCCCTGCAGCTGGCCGAGCGGGTCCGGGTGAGCGTCGCCGGGGCTCCCATCGAGACGGGCGGAGCCCTGGACGGCCTTGCCGTGCCGGTGACGCTGAGCCTGGGCGTGACCACGGTGCCGCCGTCGGACGACCCACTGCCGCCCGCATCGGCGCTTGAGCGTGCCGACTCCGCCCTCTACGAGGCCAAGGCAGCGGGCCGGAACCGGGTCTGTGTGCTGGACCTTCCGGCCGCCAAGAACCAGCCCTGATCTCCGCCCGGATGTGACTTCTCCGGCGTGGCCGGGTCACAGGGACGGGACGCGCGGGACTTGCACGGGCGCCCCCGATGGGGCATGATCAGGACTCCGCGTATCCCTCCAAACAGGCCGCCGGCGCCAGCCGCCGGCAGGCCGCCCTGACATCCCTGGCGTTCAAGCACGTCCGGAAACACAGAGAGGAGAGCAACATGGCCTACAAGATCGAGGAGATCGAGGGGATCGGCCCGGCCTTTGCCAAGAAGCTGGCGATCGCCGAGATCAAGACCACGGATGACCTGCTGGAGCTCTGCTGCGACCCCAAGGGGCGCAAGGCCATCAGCGCCAAGACCGGGATCGGCGAGGCACAGCTCCTGAAGTGGAGCAACATGGCCGACCTGATGCGAATCTCCGGCATCGGCCAGGAGTACTCCGAGCTACTCGAGGCGGCCGGCGTGGACACGGTGAAGGAGCTCCGCAACCGGCGTGCCGACAACCTCACCGAGAAGATGAAGGAGGTCAACGCCAAGAAGAAGCTGGCCCGGGCCACGCCGTCGACCTCCGTGGTGGAGGGCTGGGTGAACCAGGCCAAGACCCTCGGCCCCAAGATCAGCTACTAGGCACGCGCCGGCGGAACGGGTCCTCCCGTCTGGCCTACGGCGTCTGCTCGGCCACCACCGGGCCCGGGATCGGCTCCGGGACCTGGTTGCGGATGGGCGGGACCGTGCGCAGGAAGGCGTAGATGGCCCGCAGGTCCTCGTCGGTCATCCACCGGTAGGCCTGCCACGGCATGGGCGGCAGGATGGGGCGGGCGTGCCCCCAGTGGCGTCCCGTCCGCAGGGTCTGCACGAAGATGTCCTCGGTCCAGATCCCGGTGCCGGTCAGCTCGTCGGGGGTCAGGTTGGCGGCGAAGCTCACGCCCCAGGGGCCCGCGTAGGCGGTGTTGGAGCCAGCGCCCTGCCAGGGCCAGTTCTCGTCCACGGCGGTCGGCGCCGCCAGGGCCATGTCCTCCGGGTGCCCCGAGAGCCTCCGGGTCATGTCGGGCTCCGGCCCCTCGAGCCCCTCGATCCAGGGGGTGTGGCAGTCGTCGCAGCCGATGATCTTCACAAGGTAGGCGCCACGCTCGGCCAGCCGGGCTGTGTCGTCCGCCGCCGGGGCGGAGCCGGTGGAGCCGGAGCAGGCCAGCATGAGCGGGCCAGTGGCCAGCAGGCCGGCGAGGGCCAGCAGGCAGGTTGTGCTGCTACCGTGACGCGGAGAGGTGCTGGGCATCATGAAGGAACTCCTGGCCCCTTGCGGGGCGCGATGTGGTGATGCCCGTGCGGCCGGCACCGCCGGGCGGGCTCGGGCATTTTACTCCTGGGATCAGACCGGAGCCATCCCCCGGTAGACTCGATCCGGGGGGCGAGGGACGGATGCAAAAAGGGGAGGAGGCGGGCATGGCGAGCTGGAAGGCGGCCGGCGGGCGGATCGCTTGCGCGATCCTGCTGGGATGGGGGCTTCCCGCCGCGGCCCAGGAGGCCGGGTCGGGGGACCACCCCCGGGGGCAGGAGGAGGGGGGCCAGGCCAGGGAGCGGGTGCTGAAGGCGCTCCGCCTGCCCGGGACGGCGGAGGAAGCCCGCCGCAGCGGCATCCCCGACGCGGAGGTCCGCCTGGCCCTGGAGGCGCTGCGCGGGCGGCGCCTGCCCGCCCACGAGGCCCAGGTGGTCCTGGAGTCGGCGGCGCGGGAGGCCCGGTCCCTGGGGCCCCTCGAGAACTTCGGCGGGTTCGTCCAGTCGCAGCTTGAGGCGGGCCTGCGGGGCCAGGCCCTGGCCGCGGCCATCCATGCCGAGCATGCCGCCAGGGGCAAGGGTCGCCCGGCGAGTCCCGGCGCCGGACCCGCAGGCAGGAGGGAGCCTGGCGCCGCCGCGGGCGAGGCGGCTCCCGAGCGCTCGAAGCGCAAGAAGAAGGGCGGGTCGAGCCGCGAGGAACAGCCGTGACGCCCCGGCGGCACGGACTGGTCGTGCTCCTGGCCCTGGCGACGCTAACCTGCCAGGGCGGACAGGAGCCCACTCCCGACCCTGCACCCATCGCTGCGCCGTCGCAGTCGGCGCCGGTTGCCGGAGATGACCTGCGCTCACCCTCCCTGGCAACGCGGGCGCGGGCGGCCGCCGCCCTGGCCCGGGAGATCCAGGGGCGGCCCGACGGAGCCGAGACGATCCTGGAGGCCCACGGCCTGACGGTGGACGACTTCGAGGCGCTCCTGTTCGAGATCGCCGCCGACCCGCAGGCCAGCGAGATCTACGCCGGGGAGCTGGAGCCCTGAGGCCGGCACGC
>JBFGDW010000326.1:0-3878 GCA_041580435.1 Candidatus Polarisedimenticolia bacterium
CCCGGCCACCCAGCGCCTGGTGGCGGTGATCAAGATGGTCTACACCGGGGACGTCCTCTCCACCCAATTCTCGGCCAACTCCTATGCGGCCGCCTTCGCCGCCCCCGAGGCCCAGGTGCGCGACTTCCGCGCCCGCCTGAACCGCGGCCGGGTCGTCCTGAGCTGGAGCGCCGACAGCCTGGCTGGCATCCGCAGCTTCAACGTGGTGCGGTCCGGGCAGCCCGACGGACCTTACCATCCCATCGACCGCAATGACATCGTGGTGGGCGGGATCAATGGCACCTACCTGGCGGTGGATCGCCTGGACCGCCGGGCCCCCATGCGCGCCTCCTCCATGGACGTCTACTACCGCCTGGAGGTGACCGCCATGGACGGCACGCGCCGCTACCTGGACCCGGTCATCGTCAACATCGAGTCCCTGCGCCGGGCCACCGACGGCCGCTGATGGCTAGGGACAGGCCACGGCCAGGGTGCGCAGCGCCCCGGCCGAGGTCTGCCCCGGGCTGGACTCGCCGCTGGCGGACCGGGCGGTGACCAGGTAGGCGAAGAGGTTCCCCGGGGCGGGATCGGCGCCGGCGGAGGCGCTGGTCCCCATCAGCCCGCCCTGAAGGCACTGGAAGGCGGGGTTGTACGGTCCCGAAAGCGGGTACCCGGAGCGGTACAGGGCGTAGCCGTCGGCGCTGGCCACAATACTCCACTGCAAGGTATCGCCCAGGACGCCGGTGAAGCGCAGGGTGGGGCCGACCTCCGGGGGGACCAGGGGTCCGTCCGGCACCAGCGGGCTGGGGTCCAGCTCGTTGGGGATCCCGTCGTTGTCCTGGTCGCCGTCGCACGCGTCGCCCCACAGGTCCCCGTCGGCGTTGGCCTGATCCGGGTTGGGCGTGAGCGGGCAGTTGTCGCAGGCGGTCCCCACCCCGTCGCCGTCGGTGTCCTGCTGGTACGGGTCGGGGACCAGGGGGCAGCGATCGCTCACGTCCAGCACGCCGTCCCCATCGAAGTCCCCGGAACTGGTGGGGCAGGCGGTGAAGCGCGGGCGCTCCCCGGGCGGGTCGCTGCTGGCGCTCCCCAGGGAGCCGTCGCCGCAGGCGTTCTGCCCCGCGGGCAGGTAATAGCGGGCCAGCCCCGCCTGGGGGGGCGCATCCGCCTCCAGGTAGGTCGGCTGCAGGGTGCCGAACACCTGGCAACTGTGGTTGTAGCCGAACGGTCCAAGGATGGAGCTATCCCCCCGGTAGAGGCTGTACACCTGGACCTGGGGGAGGGGATCCCACCTCAGGCGCGTGCCGCCGGGCTCCTCCGCCGCGGAGAGGGTGGGTGGCACAGGCGGCGGCGGCCCGCTGGCCGATGGGTCCAGGGGCGCGCAGTCGGCGCCGTCATCCACCCCGTCGTTGTCATCGTCGGCGTCGCACGCGTCACCCAGGGGATCCAGGTCCGAGTTGGTCTGCGCCGGATTGGGATCCAGCGGGCAGTTGTCGCAGGCGTCCCCGAGCCCGTCGGCATCGGCATCCTCCTGCAGGGGGTTGAACTGGGTCAGGCAGTTGTCGCAGGCATCGCCCACCCCGTCCCGCTCCAGGTCCGACTGGGTGGAGTTGGCCACCGCCGGACAGTTGTCGCAGGCATCGGCCAGCCCGTCCCCATCCGAGTCCTCCTGGCCCGGGTTGGCCGCCGCAGGGCAGTTGTCGCAGACGTCGCCGATCCCGTCGCCGTCGCCGTCGGACTGGCTCGCGTTGGGTGTGGCCGGGCAGTTGTCCACGCTGTCCGGGATGCCATCGCCGTCCCCATCGGCGCCCGAGCTGAACTCGAACGCGCCCATATCCACCACCGCCACGCCGTCTGCGTCGCCATCGATGGGCCGGTTCACGCCGTCGAAGTCGGTGGGCGGGGCTCCCTGGTTCGCCCCCCGGTCGATGGCCGGCGAGCCCGCCTGGAGATGGAAGTCGCGCAGCGTCTCGTTGACGAAGAGCGGCTCGGCGGAGATGTTCCCTGACTGGCCGGTGCGGTCCTGGGCCAGCGGCTGGTACTGGTTGGGCGTGTTGCCGAAGACGTCGTTGGCGGCGAAGGTCTGGGGCGATTCCTCCACGTAGACGCCGCCGCCCCCCTGGGCCGCATTCCGGATGATCAGATTGTTGGTGATGACCACCTGGTTCACCGTGGATGGGTTGGAGGGAGAGGGAAAGATGTAACCCAGCATGAGCCCGCCGCCGATGTCGGCGGAGTTCCCCTGCACGGTGTTGTTGGTGAACACCACGTTGGCGTAGTAGAAGTACGCGCCGCCGCCATAGGACTGCAGTCCGGTGGCGTCGCCACGCGCCGCCGCGTTGCCGGCGATGACGTTGTTGGTGATGATGGAGTTGGACGACCCGACGGTGGTCGTCCCCACGTTGATGCCGCCAGAGAAGTCGCTGGCCGTGTTGTCCACGATGAGGTTGGCATCGATGCGGGTGGGCAGGGGCTCCCCGGCGTAGACGCTGATTCCGGCGCCGATCCCCTGGGAGTAAGCGTCGCCGCTCCGGCCCTTCGCCGTGTTGCCGGAGAGGGTGTTCTGGGTAATGAGGGGACGGGCCGAGAAGCCCACGAAGATGCCGCCGCCGATGGCGTAGGTCTGGGCGCCGTAGGCGCCGGGGTTGGTCTGCTCGGCCCGGTTGCCCGAGATGATGTTGCGGGTGATGGTGGGCTCCCCCTGCACCACGAAGATCCCGGCCCCCAGGAAGCTGGGCCGCCCGCCAGCCAGCTGGTTGGCGGTGATCCGGTTGTCCTCCACCAGGCCGTCGCCAGCCAGAAGAACGCCCCCGCCGCCGATGGAGTCGCTGCCGAAGACGGGATCTCCCAGCAGGTCCGACCCTGCGCCACCCCGCACCGTGAAGCCGCGCAGCACCGTCCGCGGCGAGGTCCCCTCACCGGTCATGCGCACCGCCGAGGTCCCCCTCCCCGTGGCGTTGATGGTGGTGACATCGCGGCCGGCCCCTGCAAGGGTCACCCCGGGAGGGATGACCACCGCCTCCATGTAGGTGCCCGCCGCCACCTGCACGGTGTCGCCCGCCACCGCCGCCGCGAGCCCCTCGCCGATGGTGTTGAAGGGGTTGGCGGCGCTGCCGTCCTCCACCCCGGAGGTGTTGGCGGCGTTCACATGGATCACCGCCGCCCCGGCGGGCGCCACGGCCAGCTGCAGCGCCAGCAGCAGGCACAGGGCATCGCGGCCCGAGGGCCGGCTCGCCCGGCGTGGCCACCGGTACCTCAAGGTTCCCCCCTCCGGTCCAGGATGCGGGCCGAGAGCCTATTTATACGCGGGGATGGGCCCCGATAACAAGCCGGAGCCCGCTTCACCTCGCACGGCCACTGGTGCCGGCCAGCCACCGCACCATGCGGAGGGCGTGCTCCCCCGAGGCGTAGTAGTGCGGCAGGCGCCGGTCCAGTCCAAACCCCATCTTCTCGTAAAGCCTGCGCGCGGCACGATTCCGCTCCTGGACCTCCAGCGTCACCCCCACGTGGCCGTGGCGCCGGCCGTGGCGCAGCGCCGCTCGCACCAAGGCCTGCCCGCATCCCCGGCCGCGGAAGCCCCGGCGCACAGCCAGGTTCACGATGCGGCAGGTGGAGGCGCCGCGCCGCCACCAGACAGCCACGAAACCGGCCGGCTCGCCGGCCGCCAGGGCCAGGTACGCCGCCGTGCTGGTGGCCCTCAGGAGATGGGCCATCTGGCCGCGAGAAAAGGCCAGGCGGGGAAAGACCTCCTCCTCGATGGCCAGCAGGGTGGCCAGGTCCCATGGGGATGCCGCCCGCACCCGGGCGCTGCCGGACGCCGCCAGCGCGCCGGGCCGCCGCGCTGGCCCTCCATCTCTCCCTCCGTGCCGCAAGGTGGCGGTATTATAGAAGCATGCCACGGG
>JBFGDW010000327.1:0-3852 GCA_041580435.1 Candidatus Polarisedimenticolia bacterium
CGGTCGCTGCACTACATCCCGTCCATGTTCTCCAAGGCGGTCTTCCCCCAGGAGGCGTTCGTGGCGGAGGGCTGGAAGAAGATCCAGTACCGCATCAACTCCCTGGGGTACCGGGGCGAGGAGTTCTCGGCGGACAAGCCGGCCGGGGTCATCCGCATCATGGTCTATGGCGGGTCGGCGGCCTTCGACCTGGGCGCCGAGGAGGGGCAGGACTGGCCGCACCAGGTGCAGGCCATGCTGCGCGAGCAGGGGTTCGGCGGCGTGGAGGTCATCAACGCCGGCATCCCCAACCATGCATCCTGGGACGCGGTGGGCCGGCTCTTCAGCGAAGGGCACCTCTTCTCGCCGGACATCGTGGTGCTCTACGAGACCTGGAACGACATCAAGTACTTCCGGGACGAGCGGGCGCTGCTGCGGGCGTACGTGGCCCGGGGCGTCCCCACCAACCCCCTGCTGGACTACCAGGGAGGGCTGGACCGCTTCCTGTGCGAGCGCTCACAGGTCTACGTCCGGCTCCGGGACAAGTACTACCGCTACAAGCTCAGCCTGGGCCTGGAGGGGGCGGCGGGGCCGCCCGAGGAGGTGCGTGACAGCATCGGGGAGACGGGGCCGCGGCAGTTCCGCATGAACGTGGCCTCGTTCGTGGACGTGGGCCGCAATGCTGGCGCCGTGCCCGTCCTGGTGACCCAGGCGCGCCTGGTGCGCGCCGACAACACCGACGAGGAGAAGGAGCGCATCGGCCACGGGTTCGTGCAGCTCACCCATGGGGCCCTGGTGCAGGCCTACCAGGTGGCGGACGGCATCCTGGGGGACGTGGCCGCCGAGAAGGGGGCGCTGCTCATCGATGCCGCGGCCGAGATGGGGAAGAGCGCCGGCGCCTTCCACGACCACGTGCACCTGACGCCGGAGGGGTCGGCCCGGCTCGCGGCCATCGTGGCCCGGGAGCTAAGGCCCATCGTGGAGCAGATCGCAGGGGGATCCTGAAGCGTAGAATGACGGCGGGAGCCCGACGCCGGCTCTCCGGGAGCGGATCGGGCGTGCGCCGGCGGGTCCAGCGTGCCGTGAGCTGGCCTAGCGGTCACCCCGGTGCCCGGTGTTGCCCGGGGCGGGGTGGCCGTGGGTCGAATCGTGGACCGGCCCCGAGCCCCCCCCGCCGGACCTGGGGCGGACAGCCTCGTCGGCCAGCACCTCGATGTCGCCGGCCTCCACCAGCTTCTTGAAAGCCGGGCGCTCGAGGGCGTCGTCCTGCACCTGGGCGCGGCCCGACGGGCCGAGATGAAGCGTCTTGCCCCGGGGCAGTCCGATCCTCAGGGGCCGGCGCGTCTTGTTGACGATGGTGGGAATGGTCGGTCCTCCTCCTCAGGACTGTAACACGGGTGGCGATCCGAGGTGGGCCGCGACCCCGGCACCGGGCCGCATCTCGCGCGGAAACAGGACACGGGGAGTCCTCATGGGCGCCTGCCCCTGGCCGCTTTGGCGATCTCCGCGGCGTAGGCGCGGGTCTCCTCGTCGCCCGGGTAGAACGACTCGATGACGAGCTCCTCAAGGGTCACATCGCCGCTGGCGCCGAAGCTGGCCAGGGTGTTGAGCCAGGTGAGCGTGCGATCGCCCTCGCGCACCTGGATGGGGACGAGCGCCGGCGCGGGGCCCGGGACCGGCTCGGCGCGGATGAGGCCGTCGACGCCCGGCGCTGCCACCACACGCTCCCATAGCGCGCGGATCTCGCGGTCGCGGCCGGCGCGCTGCACCTGGCGCCGGAGCCGCCGCAGGACCGCCACGGCCACCTCCTCCCAGTTCACGAAGCTGTCGCGGAAGGGACCCGGGGCAAAGACCAGATCGAGAACGCTGACGTGGGCCAGCGAGCCGTGCTCATCGGCCAGGTCGCGGAACAGGTAAGCCTGCGGCTGGTTGCACAGGACGATGCGCCAGAGACGGTCGAGGGCAAGGGCGGGGAACGGCTCGTGCGCCTCCAGCAGGTAGCGCGCTGCGGCCAGCGCCTGCGCCATCTCGCCGTCGTCAAGGGGGCGGTGCCCGAAGCGCGGGGCGAAGCCGGCGCTGACGAGCAGCGCATTGCGCTCCCGCAGCGGTAGGTCCAGGGCCCGCGACAGGCGCAGGACCATCTCGGCGCTGGGCCCGGCCCGGCCGGTTTCCAGGAAGGAGATGTGGCGGGTCGACACCCCGGCCTCCAGCCCCAGCGCCATCTGGCTCAGGCCCCGCTGGGTGCGCCATTGCTGGAGGTTCGCGCCGAATGCAGGCAAGATCATTACCTCATAGGTAATTGCAGAAATAACTTCTGCCCGCCAAACTTACCCCGTCAGCCCGGTTCACGCAACCGGTTTCATGAAGGGAGGCACGGAGATGAGTGACGCAACGACGAGGAGAGGCTGGAGGAAGACGATGGGGGGCGCCCTGATGGGTGTGCTCCTGGCGGGGCTGGCCCCGGGGCTCGCACCGACCGGCGCCGGTGCGATGGCCGGTCCCGGCGACGCCGCAGGGGAGAAGGCCGGCGCCACGGCGAAGGCCGGTGGAGCGGAGGCCCGTGCCGCCGCGCCCTCATCGCCGGGCCGGGCCGTGGACCGGCTGTTCGAGGCCTACCGGGGCGGCTCGGTGGACGGCATGCTCGCGATCTACACCGAAGACGTGGTCTTCGAGGACGTGGCCCAGCGCCATCAGTTCCAGGGGACCGAGCAGATGCGCGCTCTGCTGGGCCAGATCATGGCCATGCATCACCAGGTCGATCTCAGGGAGAAGCGGCGCGTCGTGCAGGGGAATGTCGTGGTGGTGGAGTACGAGTACGCCGGCCAGCTCAATGGCGCGGTGGCGGGTCAGGCGGTGGGGAAGACCGGCTGCCCGGACCTGGACTACACCCTGCCGGTGACGAGCTGGTACGAGGTCAGGGGCGGCCGCATCGCGCACCAGCGCGACTTCATCGACCTGGCCACCCTCATGGCGCTGCGAGAGAAGATGCTGGCCGGCGGCGCGGACGCGAGCTCCTGAGAGCCACGGGCGGCGTGCGGCGCCACCTCTAGCCGGCCGGCTTGCGGTGCGCGTCGTGCGCCGTCACCCTCTCCTCCCAGTCGCGGAGCCGCTCCGCGGCCGGCGGCACCTGGAACAGTCCGGCGACGCGCACCCGGTACATCACCGCCGCGGCGGTGATGTCGGCCACCGACATGGTCTCGCCCACCAGCCAGGGGCTGGACCCCAGGCGCCCGGCCAGCGCCTCCACCGCTCCGGCGAAGAGCCGCTGGCAGCGGGCCTGCATGGCGTCATCCACGCTGCCGCCGGTGACGCGGGTGTGCACGATCTCCATCATGGGGCCGGCCAGGATGGCCCGGGCAAACAGCTCCATGTCCTCGATGGCCCACTGCTCGGCGTGGCTCGTGCCGAACAGCGGCGGCTTGCCCGGGAAGTTGGCCTCCAGGTACCGGATGATGGCCGCCGAGTCGAACAGGACCACGTCGCCGTGCTCCATCACCGGCGTCAGCCGCTGCCCCGAGAGCTTCAGGATCTCCTCGCGGTCCTTCGGGTCGATGGTGTGGAAGGTGTAGGGGATGCCCTTGTACCCGAGGGCGATCCGTACCTTGAAGTTGTTGGATGTCTCGAATCCGTGGATGATCACCTCAGCGGCCATGGGCGCCTCCTCCTCTTGCACGAGGGTATAATGCCGCGCGCTCCGGAGGCTCCCCGTGCCCCTCGCCCCAGGCCAGCCGCTGCTGCACTACCGCATCGTCGAGAAGCTCGGCGAGGGGGGGATGGGCGCCGTCTGGAGGGCGGTGGACACCACCCTGGACCGGGAGGTGGCCATCAAGGTGCTGCCCGAGGCGTTCGCCAGGGACGCCGAGCGGCTGGCCC
>JBFGDW010000328.1:0-3849 GCA_041580435.1 Candidatus Polarisedimenticolia bacterium
ACCGTGGGGTGCTGGCCGCCCGGAGTCTCGACGGCGAGCCTGAAGTCCAGGCGGATCTGTACTCCACGCTCGGCGGCATCTATCAACGGCTTGGCCACCTGTCCAGGGCCAGCGAGCTGCTCTCACTTGCCCTGGAGCGCCGCACGGCCCTCTTGGGCGCTGTCCATCCCGAGGTGGCTCGAAGCCTGGTCGACCTGGGCCTGCTCCGCCTGGAGGAGGCCCGCTACGACGAGGCCGAAGCGTTGATTCGTGACGGCCTCTCTCGCGCCCGGCACGAGCGCGCTGAGGGCGACGAGCTCGTTGCACAGGCGTCCTCGGCTCTCGGCCAGGTCCTCGGGGCCAGGGGCCAGTATTCCGAGGCCATCCGTGTTCTGGAGCGAGCCGCGCAACAGCGCGAGCGGGCCGGCGTCAGGATGCCCGAGCCGGTCCTTGCAGGGATCCTCTACGAGCTCGCGAGCGTCCACTTCTACGCCGGCAACTACGCGGAATGCGAGCAGCTGAATCTCCGCGTTCTGGACGCCCTCAAGAACCTCTATGGAGGCCACCATCCGCTAGTCGCGAGCGTCCTGGTCAACCTGGGCGCCATCCGGTTCGAGCTGGGTCAATACGCCGACGCCGAGGCGCACTACCGCCAGGCCGTGAACATCACCGAAGCCTGGTACGGCGATGAGCATCCTGGCACCGCGGGCCATCAGACCATGCTCGGCCGTGCGCTCCTCTACCAGGGGCGTCATGAGGAAGCCGCGCTCAGCCTGGAACGCGCCCTGGCGATCCGCGAGCGGGTCTACGGCCTGGGGCATCCGGCCGTGGCCTCGACTCTCAACGAGATCGGGAACATCGCTGTGGCACAGGAGCGCTATGCGGAGGCTGAGGCAGCCTTCCAGCGCATGCTCGCCATCTACCGCATCGTGTACCCGGACGGGCATTATCTGACGGCCATCGCTCTGGCGAACCTGGGAAGCGTGTCCATGAACCAGAAGGACTATGCACGAGCCGAGCCCTTACTACGGCAGTCCATTGAGATCTACGAGGCCATGCTGGGACCTGATCACCTCAACACCGGAATCGCCCGGATCAAGCTCGGCCGGGTCTTGCTCCGCACGGGCCAACTGACCGCCGCCGAGGCTCAGACTCTCACGGGATACAAGATCCTCTCCGCACAGGCGGACCCGGCGGTCAGCTTTCTGCGCGCGGCGCGGACGGACCTGGTGGAGATCTACCGCCTGCTGGGCCGCTCGGACGAACGGGCTCGCTACCAGCATGAGCTAGAGCAGGTCCATGATGCCCAGGCACGGACGCCCTGATGTTCGGGCTGGACCGTGTGCATCGCGCCTGGCAAGCGACCAAAGACGGCTCAGGGGCAAGCCGAGGGGACCCGCGCGGGGCGGCAGGTGGCCGTGCCTGGGGGGCGCTCGCCGGCAGCCGTACTCAGCCCGTAGGACCCCTCCTCCCCCAGGCTGAGGGGCACCACCAGGTAGTAGGTGTTCCCCGGCGAGGGGACGATCTCCTCGGTCAGGGGCTCCCCGTCGTCGGAGCAGTCGAGGCGGGTATGGCTGTAGAAGACGCCGAGGGTGCCCTCGTAGATGGCGTGGTTCAGCGCGTCCGGCGAGCAGCTCGGTCCCCAGCTAAGCACCAGGTTGCCGGGAGTCGTTGCCGAAGGCCTCACCGCCAGGAGGGCAGCGCGCCCCGGGCTCACCGGCCCTGCCTGTACGGTCCAGGTCCGGCTGGTCTGCAGCAGCGGACCGGCCATGGCGGGATGCACCAGGGGCGTGACGTCCTCCACCAGAACATCGACGCTGTAGGTCCCCGGGCCCGGCGGGGTGAAGTCGTAGGTTCCGGGCGGCTGGCCCGCCTGCGGCGGCTGCGGCGCACCGTCCACCAGCCAGCTCACCGCCAGGGGGGGTGAGCCCACCGGCTGCAGGAGGGCGACCGACAGGACCGCCCCGGCCGTCCCGTCGACGGCGTCAGCGACCGGAGGGTTCTCCGAGCCCGGCTCGATGGCGTCGATCCCGGTCCAGGGGGCACCCCAGCCTCCGCCGTAGAGGCGGCGCACGTACTCCTGGGAGCAGATCTCGCAGGACGAGAGCCCGAGGAAGTGCATCATGCACGCCTCGTCCCTGGGTCGGTACATCCCGGTGGTCAGGTAGCGTGCTCCCTGGAACAGGCCCACCTCCGCGGCATACAGCGGAGAGCCCTCGGGGGTCGGAAGGGGAGTCGCCGGAGCGATCCACGGCGACCATTTGATGAGGCTCGGACTGGTCTCGTCGGTGACGTTGGCCTCGCACGCCGGCCCCACCATATCGCTGCAGGCGGGGAATCCCGGGTAAGGCGTGTCGTACTCGTCGGCCAGCCGGGTGAAGGAATGACCGTACTCGTGCTGGATGATCTCCAGGCCGTCCTCGTGGACCGAGGTCACCGCGATGGCGCCTCCCGAGCCACCGTAGACCGGGTCGTTCACCGCCACCATGATGTGATCCCAGTCGGGGACGGCGGCCGCGGCGGCGAAGATGGCGGCCTCGTCCACCACCAGGAGCCGGTGGATGTTGCTGGCGCAGAAGCGGGCGTCGAAGGCCGTGTCGACGTAGGTTCCGGCCAGGGGGTCGAACAGGGCATCGGGATCCGAGCAGCACCCCAGCCCGCCGGGGCAGGCCGCATCGTAGGGCGGATGGTCGGCACCCGACTCCGCCGAGGCCACGAACAGGGAGCTCACGTTGACGAAGTTCTGGTACTCGGCGTACGGGGTCACCGTGAAGAACCAGACGTTGAACTCGTCCACGTGGCTATCGAAGAGCGCCTCCTCAGCGGCCGTGTAACCATCTCCCAGGATCAGGATGTCCACGCGGTTCCCCGGGCTCCCGGTGAGCGCGGCGGCTCTCACCTGGGCGTCCCTGCCGGCCATCTTCGCCAGCGGCAGTTCCTCGGATCGGGCCGCCAGCTCGTCCAGCGAGAAGCTGGATTCCAGGAGACCCTCCATGACCAGGCGCGCCCCGGGAGCCGCGGGAACGCGCACCACGAACGCCCGGCGGCCCGCCGGCACCTGGTGAGCGTCGATCTCCCAGCCCTTGCCGCGGGAGCGGCCGTGGAACTCGCCGCGGATCCAGCGCGGCAGCTCGATCACATCCTGGTGCACGGCGCGGCCGTCCGGCCCCTCCAGGCGCACGGCCAGGCGCGGGCGCTCCTGGCTCCACCCTGCCGCCCGGACGGCCTCCATCTCGGCCTGCGGCCGGGACACGGGAGCCGACGCCAGATCCACCTGTCGGCTGAAGACCGGCTCCACCCAGCCGGTTCCGTCCATCTCGAACACCAGGTAGTGCGCCGGTGCGCCGAATCCCGGCGCCGCCAGGGTGAGACCCAGCAGCGCCAGGGCCCCGCGACGATGCCACCCCCCCACCCAAGAGCCACGCTTCTCCATGGACCCCTCCTTGCTCACCTCATGGACGGCGCAGGGGGCCACGGGCCCTCGGATCCATCCGGACCGGATCGATCCTGTTTGACATGGTGAGCCTCCGGCGCCGGACCTACGGACAGGGGGTCGGGTTGGGCCGCGCCGTGTAGAAGCTGGCCCGTCCCAGGTGGTCCTCCAGGCCCAGCGCGTCCCGGCTCGAGACCACGTAGTAGAGGACGCGCCCGGGCGCCGACGGAACGGCCGTGGCGACGTACTCCGGAGGGCAGGGCACCGCCAAGGCCGGGCATCCGGTCAGGCCGCCGGGAGTCGTGCAGGCGTGGTTGTAGGCGAAGGGCGTTCCCAGGACGATGCTGCCCTGGTAGACCGTGTAGTCCGCCGCACCATCCACCGGGTCCCAGGTGAACCGCCCCACCGGCAGCGCCTCGGCCACCAGCGTGCGGCCC